>JANQEY010000069.1 GCA_028278125.1 bacterium
CTGGTTCGGCTTTCTTCGAGTCCCTGAGAGTTATAATCAACGTCAGTAATGTTTCCTTCGGCATCGGTAATTTTGTCAATAAATCCATTAACGTCATAATCAAACTCAGTAAGAGTTGCCTCAGCATTAGGCAGTAACTCGACTCCTACAATTTCCTTAATTCGTTCAGTACCCTCGATAGTTTCATAATGATACTCAGTATCCTTCTGACGGGAATTTGTAACGACCGTGTGATCGTTCTGGTAATCCATGGTTACCTTTCCAAATTCGTCCACTCCGTCCGTATGTCGGCTTATCTCCACCTTTTCTGTCGGCCAAATGTAATCAAAGGTGGCATATTGGTTTCCATTCTCATCAGTTATGCCCGTAAGTAGATATTTAGTCTGAGTAGGATTTGGATAGTTACGATAATCGTAGATCCTGGACGTGCCATCCGGATAGGTCACCGATCGAATAGAGTCGATTGGGGCATGGGTATAGTCGTAGTCGGTGTTGTTCTCGTAGTATTCGTACTCAGTTTTTTCTAATGCCGGGTCTTTAAACGAAACTACTCTATCCTCGGAGTCCGTTTTAACAACCAATGTCTTTCCGAAGTCGTCCTCGATCGTAATGTCTTTCCCTGATATCCCATTGTTGGAGCGGGTAAATGTCAGTGTTTTACCTCGATGTTCGATTGATTTTATTTTACCGCTGTAGTTAAAGGTCTCAACGCGGTCGTTATCAGTAGTCAGTTTCCAGCCGGTTTGTGACGACCCATCACTTACTTCTTCGAGCGTCATTGTGACATCCGGATCTGACGACCAGTTGTCGTTGCCATCATCCTCAAACACTAATCCTCGTAAGTCGGGGCCAATCACTATTACCCTGAGCGAATCACCGGTATTGGGATCTATGGGGCCCTTGTTCACAATGATTCGGTGCGCATCACTGTAGTAGAATCTCCAACCACCAGGTTTTCCATCTCGCAATTCCCTGCTGGTGTAGTGACGGGATACTTTTAACGGTAGCGGTCCTGTTCCCAGGTAGTCGATTTCAATCTCATTCTTAGTTCCGTCAATGACAGAAACGGGATTTCCAGCGATCGGGCAACTCTTGCTTTGAGCCTCGTTGTGGACAGTTACCTGGTATTTTTTTAAAGGCGACGAACCGGGTACCTCTTGGCAACTCGCTTGATATCCGCTTTCGCCATATTGGTTCGTCCAACCAACGCATTCGACAGTGATTCCACGCGATGCAAAAGTTTGTTCACAAAGAGTTTTAGCGTATGGGGTTTCGGGTAGGCCCGGTCCTGGAGGTGAAGTTAGAACAATCGCTTCACAAGTACTGGCATAAGAATTTCCTGGGGCCAGTGCTAACATAAAGAGAATTACAGCAATAGCTACCGTGCGCACAGACATACCCCCCTGATCACATATATCGAAGAACGAGATTAAAAATACTCGTTCCACTGAAGAAGCTCTTAAGTGCCTGTACGTAACTAACCGCCCGGTACAGTGGGACACTTACGAATTTCTAACTGTTCGCGCAATCTGAGAGAGCCAGTCTTAGCCAAGGGAGAGTATGTACTACTAATTTCTCTCCTGAAATTAGCACTTGTACTTATTGTTGGCGACAGCCTACCAGAATGAAAATTATGAGAGTATTAAGAATTTAACCACTATCAATGTAGGTCATGTCCTACAAGA
>JANQEY010000086.1 GCA_028278125.1 bacterium
AATGATATAATCAACCTGTTACTGGAGCTGGCGCCAGCGCAACCAGCTCCCGCACCGGAAGCGGTAAATGTCCAAACTGAACCTGCCGCCCAAGCACAAATCGTTCAGACAGCAGTCGCAGATGAAAAAACCATTACTGACGGCCTTTTAAGCCTGGTCAGCGAAAAAACCGGTTATCCAACCGAAATGCTTGGACTCGACCAGGACATGGAAGCAGACCTGGGAATTGATTCCATTAAAAAGGTTGAAATCCTGGGAAGTTTACAGACTGCAATTGGAAGTATGCCAGGTGAACAGGTACAGGAAAGAATGGAAGAGTTTACCCGTTCAAAAACGATCCGGGAAATAATAAATCTCCTGGTAGAATTATCCGGTTCACCATCAGGTACACCTGTAACAACTGATGTACAACAGGAAACTACAATCGCTGCACCGGTTCAGGAACAAGTCTTAACAGAAACACCACGATTTGTTGTTGTCCCGGAAAAACAGCCAATTCCTGATGGTTTTGAGCAAACGGATTTACCGGGAGGTTTATACCTGATAACTCCCGACGCGATGTCCGTGGCACCTGTCGTCGCAGAATTGCTGAAGGAAAAAGGCGCTACTGTCGAATTTATCGAGCCGGACGTGTTATTTGACTACAATCTGCTCTCTTCTAGAATAGAAGCTCTACGTGATAAACATGGTTCCGTCAAGGGAGTTATTCATCTTTCTACACTTGGTATCAGCCGCACACCCACAACACTTGAAGAATGGCAGCGTCATTCAGGACTTCATGCCAAGGGATTATTCCGGATTCTGCAGATCTGTGCTGACGATTTAAAAAGTGCCGGCGAATCCAAAGAGGGCAGAGTTTTATCCGCAACCATGTTTGGAGGGTACCTGAAACCTAACGGCCATAGCGGTGAACTTGCTCCCATCCCGACAGCAGGAGGTATTTCTGGTCTGTTAAAAACAATGACGATGGAATGGGATGGTGTTTACGCTAAAGCCATCGATTTCGACACCAGCCTTTCGGCTGCAGATATAGCTAAAAACATTATTAATGAGGTCCAATGGGCTGGAGGTCGAGTTGAAGTCGGATATCCGAAGGGACATAGAACAATCTTCCAGACAGTCCCGGCAATGCTGGATTCAAACGGAATGGATGGAACTTTAGTACCATCTTCAGACTGGGTAGTGCTGGTAACGGGTGGTGCAAGCGGGATAACATCGGAAACTGCACAAGTTTTCGCGAATAGTGGAGCTACGTTAATCCTTGTGGGACGTAGTGCCGAACCTGGAGAAGAAGACGCGGAAACTGCCGCAGTCAACGATCCAGGGCAATTACGAACTCTACTCCTTTCCAGGGCAAAATCGAAGGGTAATGTTCCCAAGCCCACCGAACTGGAACATGAAATCAGAACAATTTTACATAATCGTGAAATTCGCAATAACATAAATCGTCTTCGTGATGCCGGTGCCAGGGTTGAATATTATTCAACAGATGTTCGCAGTGAGAGTAAATTCGGTCAATTAATTGATGATATCTACGATCGTCATGGAAAGATCGACGCTGTTTTACACGGAGCAGGTGTAATCGAAGACAAACTGATAATTAACAAAACAGTCGATTCATTTGACCGGGTATATGATACAAAGGTGGATAGCAGCTTCATCCTCAGCAGAAACCTTCGACCTGAATCCTTGAAACTGTTGATATTCTTCAGTTCGGTTGCAGGGCGGTATGGAAGCAGGGGACAAGCCGACTACGCTGCCGCAAACGAAGTTCTAAACCGTATGGCCTGGCAACTTGATCACCGATGGGACAACACCAGGGTTGTAGCAATCAGCTGGGGCCCATGGGATAATACAGCATCGGGAATGGTGACAGAAGAAATGAAACAACATTTCCTCAATGAGGGAATAATTCCAATTCCGCCATCATCAGGACGGGAATTCCTGAAACAGGAGTTTGAATTTGGCAGTAAAGGTGAAGCGGAAACGATCGCCGGGCAGGGACCCTGGGGAACATCCTCGGAAAAAGACCAATAGAGAAAAAATAATGAGCAATAAAAAAGCGCCCAGTATTAATAAACTGGACCGACGTCAATATCAGAGCACAAATTCTCCAAAGGATATCGCCATTATCGGCATGTCCGGGGTATTTGCAGTTTCACAAGATATCAACGAATACTGGCAGAATATCCTGAATAAGGTATCGGGGATCAGCGAAGCTCCAGACTCATGGTCAGAACCGTATTTTGATCCTGAATCCACTGAAAATGATCGAATTGGTACCCGTATGGGTGGATTTATGGGTGACAATGCGCGGTTCAATTCTATGGAATTCGGTATCATGCCAAATGCCGTTGGTGGTGGTGAGCCCGACCATTTTATTGCTTTAAAACTTGCCCGCGACGCTCTAAAAGATGCCGGCTACTGGGACAAAGAATTCGACCGTCATAAGACAGGAGTCATTTTCGGTCACGGGACTTACCTGAACCGTAGTTTCGGAACACTGTTCCAGCATGGAATGGTCATCGACCAGACCCTGGAAATGCTTAAACAGTTTAATCCTGAGCTTGATGACATTGACCTGGATAAAATCAGGACTAAATTAAAATCAGGTCTACCATCATTTAATCCGGATGTAGTCCCAAGTCTTGTTCCGAATGTCCTGACCGGCCGAATCGCCAACCGCCTCGACTTAATGGGTCCCAATTACCTTGTGGAGGCTGCGTGTTCATCCTCCCTTATTGCCCTGGAGCTTGGTGTAAAGGAATTATTGAACGGACGATGCGACATGGTATTGGTTGGTGGCGCTAATTCAGCGTCATCACCCCAGCTTTACATGATGTTTCACCAGATTGGTGCACTAACACCAACGATTATCAAACCTTTCGATAAAAATGCCAACGGCACACTCCCCGGTGAAGGTCTCGGGATTGTTGTCTTAAAACGCCTGGAAGACGCTGAGAGGGACAATGATCGAATCTATGCCGTTATCAAGGGCGTCAGTTCTTCAAGTGACGGAAAAGCGAAGGGATTACTTGCACCGCGTTTTGACGGCCAGGTACTCGCTCTCGAACGCACTTACGGTGAATCGGGTATCGATCCCGATACCGTTGAATTAATTGAGGCGCATGGTACCGGGATGCCACTGGGTGACCAGACAGAGGTAGAAACCCTGACTCATATTTACGGTGGTCGTGATGATCACATCCCTTACAGGGCACTGGGTTCTGTAAAATCGATGATAGGGCATCTCTTCACCGCTGCCGGTATTGCAGGACTGATTAAAACAACCCTTGCTCTATATCATAAAGTTCTCCCACCCACACTTTGTGACGAAGTCGATCCGGAGCTGGGTTTTGAGAATACCGCGTTTTATATAAACACTGAAACCCGTCCCTGGATCCATGGAACAGACCTTCATCCAAGGCGAGCTGGAGTTAACGCGTTTGGATTCGGGGGCACAAATGCCCATACCATTCTCGAGGAGTATACCGGGACAAATTCCGATGAAATTCAGTTTTTCAATAACGATTGGCCATCGGAAATATTCCTCTTTACCGGCAATGATTCGAAAGAACTGTTGGATAAGGTTTCAAAGGTCAGGGAATTACTAAAGGCTGAACCTGAGATCCGAATATCGAACTTGTCGTTTACCCTGGCGGAAGACACTAAAGATCCTGGTGATTTCAGGCTGGCAATAGTAGCTAAGAGTGCGTCAGATCTTGCTGAGAAGATAGACAGCATCACAGACCGTTTCGATGATAAGAAATTTTTGGGATTACAGGGTTTACGCGGGATCTTCTACGGAGAAAAACCAAAAGAGGGAAAAACCTCATTCATCTTTGCCGGGCAGGGTTCTCAATATACAAACATGTTTGCCCAATTGTGCCTCTATTTCCCGAAGGTACGCGCATGGTTTGATCTGCTTGACGAACTTTATACGGATCGAAAGAATCGGCCCTGTAGCCTGCTCTATCCTCCACCAACCTGTGTCACAAAAGAAGAAAAATCGCTGATTGCCGAGGAGCTTTTCAGCATGGAGTTTACCAACGACGTTGCCTTCTGCGCTGAACTCGCGGTAAATGAACTTCTCGATGACTTTGGTATCAACAGCGATGCGATGGTTGGTCACAGTACCGGTGAAAATTCAGCGTTGATCGCATCGGGAATAGGCGCTATCAGTGAGCGTGAACGGTTTATGGATTCAATCAGGGCGTTTAACCGTTCATACAAACAGATACAGGGATCAGATGTTATCCAGGACGGTATCCTGTTAACTGTTGCCTCGGTAAAACTTGAGCTCCTGGAGAAGTTGGTCCAAGATTCAAAGGGTAAGCTTCATATCGCCCTCGATAATTGCCCAAACCAGATAGTCCTCTATGGAAAATCGGCAGATATTGAAGCGATAATCCCGGCACTTGAAAAAGAGGGTGGTTTTACTGACAAGATGCCTTTTGACAAGGCCTATCACACTTCAGTTTTTAAGGATGCGGCAAACCATTTCCGCAGCTGTTATGAAAACATGCAGATTGAAGAGGCGGTTACTCCCCTGTACAGCTGCGCAACTGCCGATGTATTTCCAAGCGACAAGAAAAAAATCGTTAATCTCGCTATAGAGATGTGGCATACACGTGTACGGTTCCGTGAAACTATCGAGAAGATGTATGAAGATGGAATCCGCACATTTATCGAGGTGGGCCCAAGTGGAAATCTGACGGCTTTTGTTGATGACATTCTCCACGGATCTGAATATCGTGCCATGGCGTCTAATAACCGTCGACGTTCTGACCTCGAGCAGATACAATGCCTCCTGGGTCAATTATTTACCGATGGACATTCCCTGGAGTTTTCACCGCTGTTCGCCCAACGAAGCCTTGAAAATATATCTATCGTTCCAGGTGAATCTGATGATAACGGTAAGAAAAACCTGGGATCGATACTTGACTTGACGATTCCGAAGCTGGAGCTTGAAAACAGTTTTGTAGATACATTCGCAGATAAAAGAATAAAACCGGTTGAACCGGCGAAAGAGAAAACTGCTCCCGTTAAACCACACGAACCTGTTCAACACCAACAGCCCGTCACGACACCGGCTGCGCCAATACCGACTCCACCTGTCCAACCGGCAGTTCAGGAAACTCCACAGCCTGTCACAGCTTCAGCATATGCATCAGCAGACGATCCTAAGTCGCAGGCTATTGCGACACATTTCCAGTTGATGAACGAGTTTCTTGCAAGCCAGAACAGGGTAATGACAAAGTTTACCGGTGAGGAATCCCCTGGTATTCCAGCAGTTCAGCAGCATTTTACTTCTCCACAACCTGCGGCGGTTGCGGCCACAACAGTGCAGGCTCAAACAGCGCCTCCCATTGAGGAACAATTGAGCTTTGAAGAAGCCTGGCCGATGCTGGGAAGAATTGTGGAACAGACTGCGGACAAACTGTATTGTATAAATATATTTGACGTAGAAAAAGATCTGTTTTTGAAAGATCATACCCTGGCTGGGATTATTTCCGAACGACACCCGGAAACTCATGCTCTTGCTGTTATGCCTTTTGTGGGAAGCGCCGAAGTACTAGCTGAGGCCGCAGCCTGTATCTTTAACGGGACTAAAAAAGTTGTAAGCGTTTATGATCTTCGCGGATACCGCTGGTTATCGTTTGATCACGGTAAGCTGGAAATAGGCATCCTGGCTAACAGGTTACCAGACCAGGATGATCGATCAATAAATGTCCAGGTTGAATTATATATTATTGATAGAAACAACGGAGATGAAAAGCAGGTTAAAGCCTATGAGGGTAAAGTAAAGCTGGCTGACGCGTATCCTGCACCACCTCCCATGCTTGACATCGATGAAGAGAAAATGCTGCCATCCAACGTCAGGGATGACCAGCTTTATAATAACGGTGTACCGGATAATCCACGTTTCTCGGGTTCAACTCACGGCCCCAGTTTCCAGGGATTGAAGCATTTAGAGTCCTTTAGTGACGATGGCATCATTGGCGAACTTGAGGTTGTTTCCCTTAAGAACTTCTTCAAAAATGCTCCAAATGCAAGATTCCAGACCGATCCAACCTCAATCGACTCAGCCGGGCAAATGGCATCGCACTGGCTGGCAGAACTGTACGGTGTTGACTGGAACCTGCTTCCATACCTGATTGGTGGTATCCATATGTACGGTGAATTACCACCTCCGGGCACCAAGCTCATAGCAAAGAGCGAACTTTTCTTCGGAAGCGCTATTCCCGGCATGGAACTGAAAGATGCCAGGTTCGAGTTCCTCGATTATGAGGGAAACATCATATCGAGCTCGAAAGTTAACGATTATAAAAACTTCCAGTTGCCGGATGATTATTATGTCTGTCGACTTCAGCCTGAAATGGCAGTGCTTGAGGGCAGCGTAGATTTTATTGAAGCAGCTACCGGGCGACTGGTTGCCAGGATGGATGGATGGCAGGAACGGTTCTTCCCGGGTGTTCCCCACAATGTATATCAATGGAGCATCTATCCACTTCACTGGTCACTTTCAAGTAAGTGGATGCAGAAAGAGACCGGTTTGGTTTGCCGCAGAATTAAACCGATCATGAAAACCTTCTGGACAGACTCCTGGGGAATCTGGGCCCGTAAATTCGCACATACAATTTTAAATGAAAATGAACGCAAGGAATATTATTCATTTAAGGCTGACTATATCAAAAACGAAAACTTCCTCCTTGGCAGGTTAGCCGCCAAGGATGCAATCAGGCAGTGGTTAAATGATGAGCATAATGAAACACTTGCACCCCTTGACATTGAAATAAAACATAACGGTGACGGTAAACCTTTTGCATCATGCCCATCATTGAGTCATATCCAACTGCCGGAAATTTCGATCAGCCACAGCAACGAATACAGCATTGCTGCTGCGGCTCCAATTGGTAAAAAGATAGGAATTGATTTCGAAAGAATTCGTGATGATTTGTCTGTCGATGATCTCCTGACTGCAGGTTTCACCCAGGATGAAAAAGACATCATTGAGGCTGTTGATGCCGACAAGAGGGAAAGAACTATAATCGGTATCTGGTGCGCCAAGGAAGCCGCGGCTAAAGCACTGGGCACCGGTTTAAAATATGATCCTACAAAATGGACAGTAACTTCTCTTCCATCGGAAGATGGAAATCTGGTAATCGTTCATGAAGGTGAGGAGTACCACTGCACAACCTGGAATGCTAAAAACGCTGTACTGGCAGTATGCCTGATCGATTTGCAGAACACAGGTGAAAAAGAATTAATTGCTGTTGAAGAAAAAGACGTTTCAACTCCATCTGAGTCTGTAAGTCATGGAACTGAAGAATCAACGAATTCTGTCCAGGAACAAACCACTGAAGATATAACCGGTGCTGATCCTGAACCTGTAGAAACTGCTGAAGAGATCAAAACGGAAGTTCACGAAGGTATACAACCTGAAGAGGAACAAAGCGAAGAGGACCTGGAGAAAAGAAGAGAGCTCGAAGAAAAACTAAAAACAATGTGGCAAGAGGTACTGAAGGTTGAAACCGTAGGCCTTGATGATGACTTTTTTGATCTAGGCGGTCAGTCAATGCTGGCAGTACGATTAATGGGGAAAGTCCGTGAACTTACCCAGGAAAACATCCCGATTGCCCAGCTAATCAAGGTTCGTACAATCCGTGAAATGGTTGACCTGTTAACCCAGGAGGGCGGGATAAAGCAGGAATCAATGCTTTCATCTCTTGTTCCGTTCCAGGAAAAAGGTAGTAAACGTCCTCTCTTTTTCGCACATTCTTTGGGCGGAAATGTTCTCAATTACAGGCTTCTCTCGGAGTATCTTGGTGAAGAGCAACCTTTTTACGGTTTACAGGCTAAGGGAGTTTATGGTGATGAAGAGCCACTGACCACAGTAAGTGACATGGCTGCTCATTATATCAAGGAAATTCGTACTATACAGGAGAAGGGGCCATATTTTATCGGTGGTTTCTCCGGAGGCGGAATAACAGCGTTCGAAATGGCAAACCAGTTAATTGCAGCAGGTGAAGAAGTTCCTCTTGTGGTCATGTTTGATTCTTATGAGCCAAGTTATATGCGATATTTAAAGACTCGCTGGATTCTTCCACCTCAAGTAATCTCCATGCTTTGGGTTTTAAGCTTGCACTGGTATAATATGAGATCAAAGAGTTTCCGCGAGATGATTGATTATATTGCATATCGGTTGAAAAATGGTGATTGGCGATCTCGTAATGAATTACCTCCTCAATTGAAACATGTCCAGAGGATTACACGGGACGCTGTTATGGCCTATGAACCAGAACCTGTTGATGTCCGTGTTACCCTGTTCAGGGCGATTGAGCAACAAAAATCGATCAGAAGAGATCTTGGTTGGGAAAAGGTTGCTAAAGAGGGTGTTGAAGTTGTTGATATTCCAGGTGCACACGGACACATGGTGGAAGAACCTCATGTAAAGGTATCCCAGGCTAGACTCATAGAAATTGTTGAAAATGCGGAAAAGCATATACGGGATCTTTAATAACCGGCAGGAACAATATTTATCCCTGCATTGTTAGACAGTCTATATTCAGGAACATAATAGAATATGTTGAAAATGTAATTTGCGTCACTCCAAATACGCTAAAATAGCGTTATAATGACGCAATTTATTTAGCTAAACTATAAAAAACGATCAGGTAAATAAACTAATGAAAGAGCAACAGCTTGATTTTGTTGGCGTTGGCATGGCCAAAGCTGGAACCACATGGGTTTTCTCTGCCCTGAACGAACATGATCAAGTCTATTTGCCTGATTATAAAGAGCTAAACTATTTCACCGACACCCATCTGCTTCAGACCATCAAAAATATTGGTGGCCATTATGTCATATCTCACCGTCACCAGGGACCGGAATGGTTTAATGAGCATTTTAAAGACGCGAAACCCGGTCAGGTACTAGGTGAAATAAGTCCTGCATATTTCCATGATCCGAATTCACCCGGATATATTCTTGAGAACAACCCCAAGATGAAGATTATATTGAATTTCCGTAACCCGGTAGATACAATATATTCTTCATATTTCCAGCTTAATAAAATGCTCCCGGTGCGCGGTACATTTGAAGACATGCTCGAACGATACCCGGCTGTTTATGAATACTTCAAATGTTACAAAAATGCCTCTCGTTACATGGATGCTTTCCCCCGTGAACAGGTTCATTACATTTTTATCGAAGACATAAAGAACAAATCTTTAGAAACTTTTTACGATCTCCTTGAATTCCTGGAGCTTGAAAAAATAGAAGAGCCCGACGTTCTGAAAAAACGCGTAAATCCACGGTTAGTGGTACAATCCAGATTTTTACGTGATATTATACTTAATACCCACGGATTCATAAATAACCATCAGTCAACCCGGATTTTTAAGCCATTGATGCGAGCTATCGGTCTCGACAGGTTATCGATAAAAATTCGTAAGAGTAACCTGAAACGTGTCGAAAAGACTGAGCCAATGAAACTTGAAACACGCCAGAGTCTGATCGATACGATGAGAGATGATATCAACCGGCTTATGGACATGGTTGATCGCGACTTGAGCCACTGGTTAAAAATGCCCGACGAGAAAGCTAAAGAAGCCAGCAATAATTAGTCGATAAAAGGGATACATTCTAAACGGAATAATTTTAAAACGGAGTACAGCAATGGAAAAGATTCTGGTTACCGGAGGTGCGGGATATATTGGATCGATTCTCGTACCAACACTTCTTCAACTGGGACACAAGGTTACCATCTACGACAGTTTTATGTTCGGAGCGACTCCTCTGTTAAGCTTCTCGCGTCATCACAACCTGGAAGTAATTAAAGGAGACATCAGGGACAAGGAAAACATGGCAAGAGCCATTAAGGGACACGACTGGGTATTTCACCTGGCAGCAATCGTCGGTTATCCCGCTTGTGCCGCGGACCCAACACGTGCCAATTCAACCAATGTTGAAGGTACTCAAATCGTTCTCGATGCAATGGAAAAAGGCCAGAAGCTGATGTATGCTTCAACCGGCTCCACATATGGTAAAGTTGAAGGTACAGCTACTGAAGAAACCCCGATTGCCCCATTAACGCTATATGGTAAAAACAAACGCGACTGCGAACACATGATCCAGCAGACCGATCTTGACCATTGTATGTTCCGTTTTGCCACGGTTTTCGGAAGCTCACCCAGGATGCGTCTTGATCTCCTGATAAATGATTTTGTTTACCAGGCAATTCATAATAAACAGATTGTTCTTTTTGAAGGCCATTTCCGTCGTACGTTCCTGCACAGTACCGATGCCGCGGCGATATATACTTTTGCGCTGGAAAATTTTGATGCGATGAATGGTGGTGTGTTCAATGTTGGCGACGAAAAAATGAACTACACCAAAAAGGACGCTGCTGAAGCAATCGCCAAGCACATAGACTATTACCTGCATGAAGCTGAGTTTGGAAGTGATCCGGACAAGCGTGATTATGAAGTTGATTATTCCAAGCTTAATAATCTCGGGTTCAAGGCAAAAGTCGACCTTGATATGGGTGTCCAGGAATTGATTAAAATTCTCTCGGTATTAAAAGTTGATAATCCATTAAGAAATGCTTAATAACAAATAGACTGGAATAAATAATGGCAACCGTTGTTTTACTAACCGGCGGAACCGGATTTTTCGGTCGACGCCTGAAAGAAGCTATTGAAAGCCAGGATAAATATGAGCTGGTAGCTCCCGGCAGGCCAGATTTTGACCTGATGGACCCTGAATCTGTCCAGAAAACATTAAAAGATATAATGCCGGAGATTGTCGTTCATTCAGCTGCTTATTACGGTGGTCTGAAGATCTGTATGGAAGAACCGGCAAATATGTTCCATCACAACATCGTGATGATGGCAAACCTGTTTGAGGCCTGCGGTAAAGCCGGAATTAAACGATTTGTCAGCATCGGCTCGGCTTGCGGATATGCCGGTGATGTAGCCGGTGATATGAGCGAAGACGATTTCTGGAGTGGTCCTCTTCACCCGTCTGTTGAAGCTTATGGTTTTACAAAAAAAGCCCAGCAGGTCGGTGCCCGTGCTTTCGGAAAGGAACACGGCTGGATAACTCAATTCCCCCAGATTACAAACCAGTACGGTGAGAACGACGTTTTCACGGAATACCGCTCGCATGTTGTTGCGGCAATGATTAAACGTTACGCTGACGCCAGGCTGAATAACGTTGAAGAAGTTGTCAACTGGGGTACAGGCGCGCCTGTGCGTGAATTCATATACACTCGTGATTCGGCAGAAGCAGTTGTACGGTTAATGGACACAGAGTACCAGGACACTATCAATATCGGTACCGGTACCGGAACATCCATCAAAGAACTGGCCGAACTTATAGCAAAACATGTCGGGTATGAAGGTATTGTTTCCTGGGATACAACCAAGGCTGACGGAGTGATGCGGAAGGTACTTGACGTATCACGTATGAAAGAAGTTCTGAACTGGGAACCCCCTACATCTCTTGATGAAGGGCTGGGTAAAACCATCTCCTGGTATATGGCGAATAAAGAAGAGGCCGACGCGAGGCCATAATTTAATGCGAGTTTGTCAGGCGTTTTAACGCCATTTGTGTGAAATCGTCGTGTTCGAATCCATTTTCCGGGCAATCGGTCTGGGTCCATTCGGACACGACGGTTTCTACTTTTATCAGGAAGTTTTTAGCATCAAGACCGGCGAGGGATCTCACCAATGGTTCCAGCCGTTTTTCGTCAAACTCAGTACCAGCAGGCGTAAAAGCTTCATTTACGCCATCAGTGTAGAGATAAAGAATATCCTCCGCCATCATCTTCACCGATTGCGATTCGTACCTGGTATCGTCGAACATTCCAAAGCAGATCCCGCCTTTGTCAAGTTTCTCCATATCACCGGTGATCCGAACCAGCATCGGTGCGTTATGTCCTGCGTTCACTGTTTCCAGGACACCTTCCCTGATATTAAGGAGACCGATAAATCCGGAGGCAAATTGTTCAGGAAGTGTATTGCTGAAGAGAATTTTATTCGCCCTTGCTGCTATTTCCACAAGTGGTAATTCAGTGTTAAACAGGGAATGGAAGGTAGCCTGGAGATTGGATACCAGCAGAGCCGCTGATAGTCCCTTCCCGGAAACATCACACATCACCATTCCAATTCGTCCATTGCCACAGGGAATTATGTCGAAATAATCTCCACCGATCTCTTTACAGGGATAGTTATATCCATATACCTCAAAACCATCAATCCTTGGTAGATCTTCCGGTTTAGGTACTATCAGTCTTTGAATACTCGCAGCTGTTTCAAGCTCGGCTTCCATTTCAGCCTTTGTCAGTTCTTCAGCCTGTTTTCTTTTCAGTTTCCTGATGTGTCCCCTGTAGACCGGCATGATTATCAAGAGAATTATCGGCAGCCCCATCGCTGCATAACCAATATTCTGCCAGGGGAATGGTGGGTGGTAATATTCGATCTTCCAGACAAACAGCCTGCCAGATGCTATACCATAGAAGTTTCCCTTCCTGATCTTCGGATTTTCTATACCTGCAAAAGGAAGCGGTTCCCTGCTGAGAATTGATCCATTCCTGACATCCAGGATCATCAGAACACCTGAATTAAGCAACGCCGCCAATGTATTAGGATCATCATTATTCACCCATTCAAAGTTCCTGCTCAGTTCCTGCTTCCATAACAGTCTATCGGAATCATTGGCTGTTGATGCCAGGTCAACACCAACAAGGTCAAGATGATCATTCAATACCATCACATCAGACCTGTTGGTCTGGTTCCAGTGCCAGGCTGTTTTACTCCCGGGAACAATAAATTTTTTATGCCGCCTGTTGTCCGGATCGTAGAGCATAATTGTATCACCGCGAACATAGACAAGGTCACCGGAAGAGTTTGAAGTTCTCGGAACATAGCCCTTTGGCAGTGGATGTTCAGAAATTCTCTTTCCTGTTTTCGGCTCAATTTCCCACATATTGTTTGTATCATTAACCAGGATTCCGATACGACCGTTTTCGATATTTGTACTCAGGGTATCCTCATTCCGGATGTAAGTCATTTCGAGGGGCACATTTGGAGGGTATAAACGTTTGATATCACCCAGGTTTAACCCATCCGCGATATTATAATCGCCCCAGCCTATGATAATATCACCTTCCTGGATTCCCTCATCATAGGCGCGTGATGGCTGCGAAATTCCGGAAACAAGCTGTCCCCATTTATTGTGAGCATAAACCCTGTCACCAACGGTTATTGACTGCGTTAAAGTTGTATCAACCCAGTGATTCCCGTCTCCGGACAGATCCACTCCCACAGTTATCATACCTGTTGGAACTTTTTCGTCGAGTACCAGTCTTCTGAAACAGGTCACTATATAATTATCAGCGCATTCCTCCATCTCCAGCCTGTCTTCGTATCCCCAGGTTACGATATTGGCGGAGGATAATTTCCCAAGTTCTGCTTTTCTTTTGAAAAGGTTACCCAGCTCGATAATATCCCCGTCTTCTGTATAAAGCACCGGTTCGATTTCCAGGAGATGTTCCGTACTGTCAAAATGGCTGTTAAAAAACAGGAGACATTTATCGAGGTCGATTGAACAGTTCGGAATTATAGTATTATTAAGAACATGCGCTTTGTTATACGGGGCATCATAGATATAGCTATCATTATTCCGTCCAAGGAGGACATCGGGGATATACCCATATGATGATCTTGCCAGCAGAGTTTGGTCACCAACCCACAGATGGTAACTTTTACCCAGGTGTGCGTCTTCCGACAACGCGATAACATCGGTCATCAATAGTTTTTTGCGCCATCTATCGTCCGGAATTTCAATTGCGGATTTGCCGATCATCTGGAGTTTCTCTTTTTCAAACTCCATTTTATCGAATAGTGCGACAAGTTTTTCGATGGATCGGGGTGTTAAAGACTGGGTAGTTGCGATTGATCGTCTTGCATGCTGGACAGCATTCAGAGTATCTCCAAGCTCCCAGTAGCTCATTGATGCCAGGGCGTGAAACTCGCTCCGTAAGCTCATCCCTTTAAAAATTCGGTAGGTCCTGGCTTCGTTTCTAGTATATGTTACGTAGGATTTTACCTTTTCCCGGTAGTTTCCACGCAGATAATCAGGCGATTCAAGTTTTCCGATCTCATATTGTCCCTTTGCGTCAAAAACGTGGAAACGATGCTGGTCGGCACTCAGTATCACAAAACCGTCAGTATAGACAAGATAGCGATCCCTTGCCGCATGAACATCCATCGCCTTTACAAGCTTGTAATCTCCTCTTTTATTCTTTTTAAATAGTTTCAACCAGTTGGGATATATGTGCACCCAGAGAACGTCGAGTGAATCATGTATAACCGCACGAACATCCTGGTCTTCAATAGAAAACAGGACGTTGCCTTCTTCTACAATCCTGAGTCCTTTTGGTCCCTGTTCAATAAAATTTCCATTCCACCAGGCACCCCATCCATCCAGCGTTTCCATTGACAGCACCTGGTCTACATGATCCTTTTCAAGCCTGAACATCCTGGTAGAATCCATTCCCACGCAGGAGAGGTATTGGAATCCCTCTTCATTAATCCCGAACCACCGCTTGTAGTCCATGTTCAGGGCATTATCGAAAGTATATGACCTGCATTTTAAATCAGGTTTTTTCAGGTTAACTACATGTATAACATCGTCCTGCACCGATGTAAAATGTTTCTTCAGAAACCTTGATTTTTCATTCACCTGGAATGGGAGGGAATTGTATAACGTTAAGTCACCATTCTGCAGGTTAATATTGTAGATTTTGCTTCCCTGGGCGAGAAGCCATTTATCCCCTGTTTTACCGAGATAGCGGAAATATCTTTCAATACCTCCAAACTTGTATGGAATAACTCCCAGTGAAAAATCCAGCGACGAGACAGTAACCACAGTTCCGGATTCAATATCCGCCAGCCGCAGGTAAATTCCGGTTTGTTGTCTTTCCAGGAGCCAGGCTTTGGTTAAATCCCCATCCATAAATGGCCAGAGGCTGAATTCGTCAGCTCCTTCACGATGGTAGTATCTAACTGGTTGAACTTGAGTAGTATCAAAAATTGCTACCCTTGCGCCAACATATTCCGGCTGTGATTCGACCGCAATGATATAATGGTTTTCCGGGTTTTCATCAACCTGGCCGATCCAGTCAATATTCCAGGGTGCCGGATCATAAACGCCAACAATATTATTATTTCCTGGATCAATGACTGTTAGCCGTTTCATTTTTTCGCTGATATTCGAAAATTCCACGACTCCGATCCAACTGCCCCAGAACAAGGCTCTGTCTACTGAACCTTCTTTGGAATAGTGCCAGTCAGATTCTATCAGGGAGTCAATATTATTCAGCCCCTTTTCGCTGAGTCGGACAACTTCGCTCCAATCTCTTGCATCAAGGGCATCCTGGCTTTTTTTATGGAGGTTTTCTAAATCAGGAGAGGCATGAGCAGAGAACAGGGAGGCCTGCAGTGCCAATATTATTAACACCATAAGGATACTAACGACAGATCTGTAAAAACGCATACCAAGCTGGATATCTAGTGGAGATATCCCTCCCTGATTGTATCCCGCGGCTCCAGTTTCTAAAAGAGTTATACTACTGAACTTCAACATCGTTTCAATTATTTCCCGACACCAGAATAGAAATACTTACCGGGGACTATGATTATTCCGGGCTAAAAATTATCACAACAGAGAATTATGTTTTTGTGTTTCTGTAGCTTATGAATAAATGTTGAAGACTAAACTCCCCCATTTGAAAAGAAACGTATCCTATAAACTACTATACATTTTTTCTTCAAACAACATTCTGACCAATATTTGAGCCTGAAAAATCTGACAATTAAATTTGAGATAAAATTTAGAGTTCAAAGTAATGATATTCTTTGTTATCAGTTGTCAATCGCTCGAATTCAATATCTCTATTTTGCTTGACTCAAATTTAATTTCTCAATAAATTTAATGATCCGTGGAATTTCCAAGGTAAAACATTTTCTATAGGCCAACGTCAGCAGTAGAACATGGGGTGCTGATTGAATTGTTGGCAGGAGCCGGCAGTAATTCTCTATCCGGATGAGAGGTTTTCATCTAATGCCGCGAGCCAATGCACCAATTTATGAAGTAATGCTCTGAAAGGTTTTGCCTGGCCAACGGCTTTTTTTTTCAGGCCGGGAGTTAACCCGGTGGAACAGGTATTATACTAACACAGGATAGGTTCTATGAACAAGAATTTGATAACTCTGAGTGTGACGATCCTTATTCTGATGCTGGCAATAAGTGTGTCCGCAACAGAGCTTACGTCACTAAGATCCTCAACCGCCAACCCGGTGGAATGGGGAACATTTGCCCCGGCAAATGGTGGGCAAGTATTAACAAACGGTGAATTGGACGAAGAATTCAGTGATTCCCTGGTTTATCACGATTTTACCAATGCATTCTACTATTATTCAGAAGCGGAGGATTTCCTCGCTGGTTACCGTTTTACAACACCCGCTCCATTTACTATCCAGGGATTGCGCTTCTTCGTTTCCCAAAGCGCAACCGTTGAAGAAGTAACCGTTGGTTTTTACACAACAACAACTGCAGAGCATGATTCCCTGATGATGCCTGATGAATTGCTCTATGAGTGGGACGCTGAGCCGACATCAGTCTCAGAAGAGACAAACTTTAACGCTCCTTATCCGGGTTGGGTAGAGCTGGTATTTGATGAAGCTGATTATATCGCACTCGATGAAGCTGAAGATGTATGGGTAGTAATCGGCCCATGTCCCGGTGAAGGTAACGACGCGTGGGGTGTTGGTCTCGACCAGGACGGCGCCGAAGCAGGTTTCCGCTGCCGGACAGCCTTTTCTCCGGACGATCCACTCGACTACCAGACACCGTTCGATTTTATCATCAACCTCCTTGGTGAATTCGCTGAAGATTTTTATGATGTGAGAGGTTATGCGCTCTACAATGATATTGAACGGTTCCATTTAGCTTCTGAAACTGATGTAACCCTTTCCGCCAAGTTCACCAATGGTGGAACCGTAGATTCGCCGGCTGGTGATGTTACATTCACAGTTATGCAGTATGGCGAGGAAGATCCGGTTGAAGTATTCAGTAATACCGTTGCCATCGATCCCATTGCCAGCTTCTCTATGGATACTGTTTCAGTAACCGCAACAGAAGCCTGGACACCCGATGAAGAAGGTCACTATATCGCAGAAGCATATATTTACTGCGATGAAGATGAGTCCGTGCTTGAAAACAACACCTACCTGCTGTTGCAGGATGTTGTCAATGAGTACAGCTGGATTGCCTACGACGATGGTATCAGTGAAACAACCGTGAGTCAGCAGGAAGGTAGCGGCTGGTGTGTACCATTTTACCCGCTTGAATACCCGGCTTCAATTGATTCAATTATGATATGGTTCCCGGCAGCCCACGAAACAACAGATATTCGGGTGGCGACTTTAGATAACCAGACATTGACCGAAGTATGGACTTATACCGGTGCAACCGACTCCGGGTGGACCTATATCGGCGTTGAGAGTGAGGAATTCCCGGAGGGAATCAACATTAATGGTGGTTCTTTCCTCGTTGCCTATATGTATGTCAACGATGTTTCATTCCACTCTGATGCAGATCCCCCAACCAGTGCTTCCAATCCGGAAATGCCTGAAGCTTCATGGACATATAGAGAAGATGGATTGTTTTATGATCAGACCGGAAACTGGATGATCCGTGCCCGGATGGGTACCGGTGTTGCACCAGAAATCAGCTTCCCGGAAACAGAACTTGAATTCCCGGAAACAATGGTTGGTACATCTTCAGAGATCGAAATCTATGTAGACAATCTCGGAACCGGGATCGGCCACATCAATGAAGTTATCATTGCCCAGTCCGTTATGGATGTACTGGCAATTGATGAAGCGTTCCCGATTGAAATCGCACCAGGAACCAGGGACTCCCTGACAGCTGTCTGGGCTCCGGACGAGGAAGAACCGGAAGACCTGGATAATGCAATTGTCCGTGTCCTGACTGACGACATTAATGAACCACCAAATGGATTTATGATCCGTCTCAGCGGTCTGTACAAATTATCAGTCCGTGAAATGGTTGATGCGGTACCAAACGAGTATTTCCTTGGCCAGAATTACCCGAACCCGTTCAACCCGACTACCGAAATTCGCTTTGGTGTAAGGGAAGCCGGTCATGTTTCCATGGCTATCTACAACCTGATGGGTCAGGAAGTAGGACGTCTTGTTGACCAGCAGATGCAGGCAGGAACGCACATGGTCAGCTTCGACGCCAGCAACCTCGCCAGTGGTGTATACTATTACTCTATCGAGGTTAATGGATTCCGTACCATGAAGAAGATGGCCTTGATCAGGTAAATACTATAAATGGTCTATACCGGGAAACCGGAAAATATAAGCCGGACACTCAGGTGTCCGGCTTTTTATCTAACAATAATCCCGGGAAACTCTGTTATGCCTCGGCACACAAGTCCTGGGCTACCTCGCGTTTCAATAAGTATAAATTGGTGTCGTCCCCGGTTTGACCGGGGACCCAGTGTCTTTATGTGATGTATTATGGATTTATTGGGTAGACAATTGGATATTGTTGCATAACCAAAATCTATTTTGTAAACTAATCCCATCCCCCGCACACTTAGTCCATTCTCTGTACTGAGATAATTTCGTAAATACCATTGAGAGCTCGATGAACTCCATATTTTGTAAAACATTCCTTTTATTGTTCTGCGTTATTATTCCATTGGTCTCGCGCACGCAGGACTGGCTCCATACCGGTCCAAGCGGAGGGAATATAACTGCGTTTTCATACGCTCCCAGCGATCCATCAGTCATGTATGCCGGAACAAGTACAGGAAGGGTATACTACAGTCATGATTCAGGTGACTCATGGCAGAGCTGGTATTCAACCAATTATGGAGAGATTGACGTTTTACGTTGCCATCCCACAAATCCAGATGAAGTATGGATGATTACTCCAACAGGTTTGTATAAGAGCGAAGATGGTTCGGAAAGCTGGTTTTATATTGAAGTTTCAGGTGCTGATTCAACCTGGTTTCTTGATTTAGCAATTCATTCCACTAATTCTGACACTTTGTTTATTACTGCAAGGGATCTATTTAGAAGCAACGATAGTGGTATAACCTGGCAACTGGTTGAAGATACACCTTTTAATCCATATAGTTGCTATAAAATAATAGAAGATCCTCAAAATTCCGAACATCTCCTTATTTGTGCAAGTAATATCTATGAAAGCTGGGATTCTGGAACTACATGGACTCTTCTTACAGATCCAGGAGGAGGCTGGTACCAGGAAGTTTGCATAAATCCTGACAATCCTGAACAGATGTGGGGAATTTTTTGCAATGGTTGGGATGGTGAATATATACATGTTACAGAGGATAACTGGGAAACATGGGAACGGCAGTCTGGTCCTTTTGATATTTGGTTTCAAATGAATTTATCAGTCAGGGACTTACATATAAGTTCTGACGGTACACTATATATCCATGATGTTCATGGCGCATATCACAGTAATGATGGTGGAGAAACGTGGGATTCCGTCAGAGTAAATACTGAGCCAACATTTATCTGGGATAATGATTACGACGGTGTTGATTTCGAAGATCGATTTTTTACACACCCTGACAGGGAAGAGGAAGTGTTTTGTTCAACAATTGTTGGATTGTTCAAGTCTGAGGACGCCGGGACTACCTTTGTTGATAGTGATTATGGAATTATAGAGACAAGTATCGAGAGAAGCATTTCGGATTCCAGTACAAACAAGCTACATACCTGTGGATCTAATGGAGTATGGATATCAGAAGACGATGGAAACAGCTGGAACAGGATTATTTACGAGATGGGAAAGGATATCGTAGTTCATCCGGATAATCCTGATTCAATGTTATTCATAGGGAAGAGATTATTAAGAACTTTTGATGGCGGACAAACAGTGCACCTGATTCAAACCAACATTCCACATTGGTTTTTTGAAGCATCAGATGTCAATCCATTTAATCCGGATGAGGTTCTTATGACATGTGTAAATTTTGGTGTGGGTGAAACTGTTTATAGAACATCTGATTTTGGCGACACCTGGGAGCAGATATATCCCGGATTGGTAGGAAACGCTCCTATTGAAATTCGTCATGATCCAGTAGTTGGAAACAGGATTTTTATTTTACATGGTGGCATATTTGTCAGCACGGATTGTGGAGAGACTTGGGAGAGATTGCTTCCTGATTATTACTTTTACGACATAGATTTTAATCCAGCTAATAACAGCATATTAGCGGTATCGAGAAATGTAGTATTTGTCTCAGCTTATGACGTTCTCGACTTTCAGGAAGTTTATGATTCCCCAAATCCAGATCTCTGGTTCAGTGACGGAATTTTCCATCCGTTTGACAGCTCGATCATTTTAAGTGCCAGCTATGACATTACTGGACTGTATATTCTTGAAAACGACTCCCTCCGGTTAATTGAGTGTACAAACGATTTACCCATTTTTGATATTGCTTATACGCACGAAAGTGGGATGCTGTACTTGGGGACGACGAACGACGGCATCTGGAGTTTGCCGTTAGAATACCTCGACAGCCCCGAACCCGAGACGTCCCCACTGCCCAGTTCCTTATCTATTGACATATTCCCAAATCCGTTTAATTCTTCTACTAAAATCACTGTATCACTCCCCGATGAGGGTAAGATGAGTGTAAGCGTTTATAATACTCTTGGACAGGAAGTGGCACGATTAGCTGATCGTGCATTTTCAGCTGGGGAACATTCTCTTACTTTCGATGCTTCACATTTGTCATCAGGAATATATTTCATAGGCCTTGACTTAGATGGGAAACACGAGAGTCTGGAAAAAATTGTCTTGTTGAAATAAATACTATATATGTTTTGTCAGTGTCGTTGCGAGGGCGAAGGACGAAGCAATCTCAGGTTTAATGATAATCCTATTTGACAAGAGATTGCTTCGCTAACGCTCGCAATGACACCCCTTCAAATTATCTCCCCTTGAATTACGGATCATTAGAAGAATTCTGAACATTTGAAAAAGACACTGGATCCCCGCTCAAGCCGGGGACGACACCTTTTAAACCAATTGTGTCGTTATGATAATAGTCATTGTAGCCCGGACCGCCCCCGGTCCGGGAACAAGATTTTTCAGGAATCAAAGGATAATATAAGGACTTAGATTGTTTCGGTTCCCTGCGAGGGCGGAGAACCTCGCAACGACCCCGTTACATCTTACTTATCAGGTTTATATCCTTCCAGCAACTTCAAGGCCGCCTGGGTGGGGGGCAAAACTCCGTCAGTCACCTGTTTTTCGATATGAGGAAGTTTGTCTTTAATATCGGGATCGTTGAAGAACATCTCTTTGATCTGTTCCTCAACCAGGGTGTGTACCCATTTGAGGTTCTGTTCTTTACGGCGGGAATCGAAAACACCACTTTTCAGCGTATTGGCTTTAAATTCGTTTATTATGTTCCAGATATTTTCTATCCCAGTCCCTTCCAGCGCGGAAACGGAATATGCGGATGTTTTCCATCCTTCTGTCGCGGGCTGCAGGTAGTGAAGAGCCTGTTCGTAATCGGCGCGGGCAGCAATTGCTTTTTTGACATTATCACCGTCTGCTTTATTGATAAGGATTGCATCGGCCAGTTCCATAACCCCTTTTTTAATACCCTGCAACTCATCACCGGCTCCGGCAATCAGTACAAGCAGGAAAAAGTCAACCATTGAGCGGACCGTTATCTCGCTCTGCCCCACTCCAATTGTCTCTACAAGGATGACATCATAGCCGGCCGCCTCGAATAAAAGAATCGTTTCCCTTGTTTTCCGCGCGACACCACCGAGTGTACCTCCACTGGGGCTCGGACGAATAAAGGCATTGGGGTCTCTCGCCAGTTTCTCCATCCGGGTTTTATCACCGAGGATACTGCCCTTTGATACACTGCTGGACGGATCAACCGCGAGAACAGCGACCTTGTGATTTCTACCTGTAAGATAACATCCAAAGGTTTCGATAAACGTACTTTTCCCCGCGCCGGGGATACCTGTGATGCCAATCCGGATTGAATTTCCTGTTTTCGGAAGGATTTCGGTTAATACTTCCTGCACCTGTTGCTGGTGGGAAGCAGCGTTGGATTCTATGAGTGTAATTGCCTTGGCAAGGACAGGTTTATCACCCGCGAGTATTCCGCTTATAAAATCTGATGTTGTGATATTGTTCCGAGCAGGATTTTTTGAAACATTTCCCGGCTTTGTTCCCAAATCGCCGGGCATCCCGTCATGTCCACCCTCAACACCTTTTTTCACTTCAAGGGCGGATTTCGCATTCTTTTTTTTCTCGCCTGGTTTACCTGGCAATAGAATTATCCGTTCAATTTTTCGATAATTTTTTTCGCGGCAACCGGGATAACTGTTCCCGGCCCAAAGATAGCAGTCGCGCCATGTTGATAGAGAAATTCATAATCCTGCGCCGGGATAACACCACCTATTACCACCAGGATATCTTCCCTGCCCAGTTTTTTCAGTTCTTCAACCAGTTTCGGCAGCAATGTTTTATGCCCCGCGGCCAGTGAACTCATCCCGATAATATGGACATCATTCTCTACCGCCTGCATTGCTGTCTCTTCAGGTGTCTGGAATAATGGGCCAACATCAACATCAAAACCTAGGTCAGCAAACGCTGTAGCTATTACCTTGGCACCACGGTCATGACCGTCCTGCCCCATTTTCGCCACGAGAATCCTGGGACGACGTCCCTCGCTGGTGGCAAATTCATCGGTCATCCGCCTGACTTCAGCTATCTGGTCTGCTTCTGAAAATTCGCTGCTATACACTCCGCTGATCATCCTTGTTTCTGCTTTATGCCTTCCGTAGACCTTTTCCAGGGCGTAACTGATTTCACCCAGCGATGCCCTCGCTTTTGCCGCTTCAACGGAAAGCTCCAACAGGTTGCCTTCACCGGACTCTGCTGCTTTGGTCAAAGCCTCCAAAGCCCTGTTCACATTATCGTTGTTTCGTTGCGCCCGGAGCTTATCCAGCCTGCCAGTCTGCTGCTCACGGACAATTTTATTGTCTACTTCCAGAATGTCAATAGGTTCTTCCTTATCCAGTCGGAATTTATTCACGCCCACAACTGTTTCAGTGCCGGAATCAATTCTCGCCTGGCGACGTGCCGCAGCCTCTTCGATCCTCATCTTCGGCAATCCGGCCTCGATTGCCTTAGCCATACCTCCCAGCTCCTCAACCTCTTCAATGTGCTGCCAGGCTTTATGGAGCAGTTCATGTGTCAGCGATTCCACGTAATATGATCCACCCCAGGGATCGATCACATCGCAAATTCCCGTTTCCTCCTGAAGGTAAAGTTGTGTATTCCTGGCGATCCTGGCGCTGAAATCAGTGGGTAACGCGATTGCTTCGTCGAGGGCGTTTGTATGCAGGCTCTGTGTATGTCCAAGCGCTGCCGCCATGGCCTCGAGGCAGGTACGGGCGACATTATTGAACGGACTCTGCTCAGTCAGGCTCCATCCGGATGTCTGGGTATGGGCTCTCAGCATCATCGACTTTGGACTGGCGGGATTAAACTGTTTAATCAGTTTCGCCCAGAGCATCCTTGCCGCCCTCTGCTTGGCAATCTCCATGAAGTAGTTCATCCCGCTTCCCCAGAAAAAGGAGAGACGTGGGGCGAACTCGTCTATGGATAATCCTGCATTTAATCCTGTCCTTACATATTCTACGCCGTCAGCAAGGGTATAAGCCATCTCCAGGTCAGCGGTCGCCCCAGCTTCCTGCATATGGTAACCGGAGATTGAAACGCTGTTGAATTTCGGCATCTTTTGGGCAGTATATGATATAATATCGCCAATGATCCGCATTGAACCTGCAGGCGGATATATATAGGTGTTACGAACCATGTATTCCTTGAGAATATCGTTCTGTATGGTTCCGGTAAGCTGTTTGAGCGGGACACCCTGCTCCAGCCCTGCAACGATATAAAATGCCATTACCGGTAATACCGCGCCGTTCATTGTCATCGAGACGGACATTTTATCGAGTGGGATTTTATCGAAGAGAATTTCCATGTCGAGGATGGAATCAATGGCAACCCCAGCCTTACCAACATCTCCGATCACCCGCTGATGATCTGAATCATATCCTCGATGTGTTGCGAGGTCGAATGCGATAGATAGCCCCATCTGCCCCGCGGCAAGGTTTCTGCGGTAAAATGCGTTTGAATCTTCAGCCGTGGAGAAACCGGCATACTGACGGACAGTCCAGGGACGGATAGTATACATTGTCGCGTATGGTCCGCGAAGGAATGGGGGAATCCCCGGGTAAGAGCTAAGATGCTCCATTATTTCGAGATCGGCTTCCGTATACAATGGTTTAACATCAATCTGTTCCATTGTATTCCACGACAGCTTTTCCAGGGGCAAACCAGATTCATTTTCTATGTCACGTTCCCAGGTATCGAGTCCAACTGATCCGCTGGAATCACCGAGGCTGATTTTGGTAAAATCCGGAAGTTTACTCATTTTCAACTCCCAGCTTTTCCGCAAGCTTATTCAGTGTTTCAAGTACGTCTGACCCGGTATGGATAAATGAATCAACTCCACTCTTTTCCAGTATCCCGGCAAGTTCCTCGTCTTTTGGCAGCCCAGCCATATAAACAACAATCCCCGGATTTTCATTCTTAAGGATAGTCGCCAGTTGAGGTGCCTGGTCTTCATATACCTCATCCAGTCCACAAATAACCGCTACCCGTGGATTATCCGCTTTTGTAGCGTTGGCGGCTTCATCCGGTGAATTGTATCCCAATGTCCTGGTTACCGGGAATCCACTAACCTCAAAGAATGAGGCCGCGAAATCCAGCCGGGGCATATATTTACCGACAGGTCCCAGTGTTGCCAGGAATATTTTCAGTTTCTCTTTCTCGCGGCAGTGTTTTTCTACCCTCCTTCTTAGCTCTTCAAATGGTTCAGACGCTCTCTTTCTTAGAATGGGTGTGATGTTAACCGGTATATTATCAGCTTCAGTGCGATAGGATGCAATTTCACCAACTGTCGCCCCTGCCAATGTTGCTTCGATTACACCATTAGCCACGGCCATTGTGTCTACTTTTGACAATAGCTCCAGGATACTGAATGTTTCAGCATTTTCCCTGTAGTTCGAAGTTGAACACAATTCGTCAAGTTGTTTTTTCCTCTCTGAAACAAAATCCGACAAATCATGTATTATAGGATCTACCGGATCATCATCAGCGTTTGGATATTTATTAGTACCAATAAGAACATCTTTTCTTGTTGCATAATCATCTGCCCGCTTTATTCCCGCGTTTTTAACCTGCTCCTGCGGGAATCCCTCTTCCAGCGCATTAGCGATCCCGCCGTGTTTCTCGACTTCCTGGAACAATTCCCATGCTTTCTGCGCGATTTGTGACGTCAGGTTTTCTATATACCATGATCCTCCACCGGGATCCGTCACCTCTCCTAGGTGGCTTTCCTCTTTTAACAGGTACTGCAAATCCCTTGCAATTCGCCGTGAAAATTCGTTCGGTTTACGTGAATGTTCGTCAAATGCGGCAATGTGTATGCTGTTAGCTCCTCCGGCTATTCCCGAAAGCGCTTCAGTAGTGTCCCGCAGCATATTTACATAGGGATCATAATCTGTTTTTGTATACCTGGATGTTCGAGCATGAATCCACATATTTCTTTTTTCAGGTGGGATATTTGAGGCTTCAAGCACACGGTTCCAGACCAACCGGGCAGCACGAAGTTTTGCAATTTCCATGAAAAAGTTTGATCCCTGCGAGAAGCTGAAGCGCATATGAGGAACCACATTATCAGGTGCCAATTCCAGTTTTTCCAGTTCACGCAGATATTCAACAGCCGTAGAGATAACAAAAGCCAGTTCCTGTATTGCTGTTCCCCCGGCTTCGCTGTAGGGTTCTCCATGAATCCAGGTTGTTCCCAGGTTAGGAGCATTTTGATTTGCCCATGATGTCATTTCCATCATTGATACATACGCCCACCTGAGAGGCTGCGCTAATCTTCCCTCGTTGACCAGCACCCCGATTGGATCCATGCCAATCGCGCCATTCAATTCAGTGAGATCAACTCCTCTCTTTTTCGCAAGGGCGATATAAATCCCCAGGTATGGCATTCCGCTGGCGCCAGTCTGCAGGTAGACTGGTGTAGTTGCTAAATCAACATCCCTCAAAGCCGCATCAAGATCAAAAATTGAAGCAACTGAAATGCCACCACGACCAATATCACCCGGCTGAGCGTTTCGGGGATCTTCACCCATTCGTGAGGCTACATCCAGGGGCAGGTTAACCGCGGTCATCCCTCGATTCAGGGCATCAAGGATATATTTATTAAATTCATCACAACCGGGGCAGACGAACTCCTGCGCAATTTCCCACCTTTTTCCGGCAGAAATAGTTTTTTTAGTACCTCGAACATATGGTGGATACCCCGGCATTGACCTGGCGAATTCCAAGCCTTTGATGTTTTCACTATCATACAGGGGTTGCAGTTCTATACCCTCATGTGTCCGGGTCAATAGAGTTTTATCAAATGGCTTGCCTTTCAGAAGACGTTCGGCTTCTTTCCGCCATTCGCCATAATTACTACCCTGGAACTCTTCTAGTAAACTTTTAGTATTCATACTGTTATTTGAGATTTTTAGTTAATCTCCCGGCATCTTCGGATCCGTTAAAAATTAAAAATGACGTGTTGCTAAACTTACTCTTGCACTTATCTGCTGTTGAAAGAATCTATTGTAAGTAATTCTGAATCCAATCGATAACAAGAATCTGCATCTTTGTATCAAAACAATTGTAATAGTCCGGTACCAGTAGTTCCAATTTGTCACCGGCATCATACAACTTGTATACATCCTTAGCATCCATGAGGACATCGACCATCTCGTCAAGGTCAGTTTCCCAGTTCAATTTTGGATTGATGACGAGGACAGGTCGAGGCGCGATCATGGAAACCAGGTGCTGTAAATCATATGGTACCTTCTCTTCCTGACCTGAATACAGACCCAGTTTAGGTATTAACATAGTATCTTTCGACCAGTAGTCAACCCCCGACTTTTCCGGACTATACCTATTTGTCTCATATGGTGGCGGTGCACTCACTGCAACCATTCCCGCCGGACGCCTGTCGGTAGCACATAGATGCATCCCTACCATTGATCCCAGGCCATAACCCACAACCCATACCTGTTCCTTGTCGACATATTTCATTGTCCAGATTCTATTGAGCGCGGATTTAGCGTCACGTACCATTTTCCCCATCAAAGACCAGTCGGGATGATAATCATAGAAACTCTCTGCCTCCTCTACCCTCCACCCGAAACCAACCTGGTCATAGGCAAACACGGCAAATCCAGCTTCGGCCAACTTATTGTATGCCTGCTTGCCCCTGCGATATCCCGCGGAATAACCCGTTGAAGGATTAAATGGATGCAGCCATAATATGGCCGGAAATTTCTGGTCAGTATCGGCACCGCCTTGGGGGATATATACATCTGCGTTAATATATTCGCCGAAAACCAGGTCTACTTTCTGGAGACCAGATCCTTTCCCTCCTCTTTTAAGTAGCTCGTGTATATGACTTGGATCTTTTCCGTAATCTGTTCCGATATCCTTAACACCCGGCGGGGCATCACCCAGCATCCATTCTATATCTTCCTGGATTGTACTCTTAAAATCTATCCAGTGATCCTTCGATTTGATTTTTTTGCCCTTGTTATCTCTTAATAGCTTTTTGTTTTTTCTAGATAACAGATCATATTCATTCAATGATGCCTGATCATTTTTCCAATCATTCCAGAAAGACGGCCAGACATATCTTTCTTCGATATGATCATCCATGTTATTAAACTGGGCGTCACTCCAGTCGAGGTATTTATCGATTACTGTCGGCCAGCTTTCGTGCCCGCCATGACGCCAGAGAATATCCAGTTTATCGCCTGCCTGGTAGATTTCATATACATCTTTTACCGTACTATAGGTCTGCTGCATAGCCCATGTATTCTCAACATTATCATTTAGCGCTATACTTAACAGGCACGGACGGGGTGCTGACATGGCAACCAGCTGGTTAAAGTCAACGGGAAGTTTGTCCTCGCGCCCGATGAAAAATCGCAACCTCGGATGAAACCAGTCCGGATAACGATTGGTCAATATCTCAATACCCGAATTAAAGTGCTGTTCTGAACAGAGTCGAGCAGATAGTGTTCCACCAACACCGGCAGAACTTGATATTACCGCGCTGAATCTTTCATCAATAGCGGACGCAATCAATGCCTGTTTCCCATTTCTTGAGTGCCCGGCAATAACTACTTTTTCCATGTCCGCCTGTGGAATAGTCTCCAGGTAATCCAGACAACGTGAAGCTGCCCATGCTCTCCTGGTTAAATTCGACCAATCATACCCTGGATACGCTTTTTTGAAGGAATTAGTATCATCATAATTATCTGCACCGGCATAAACGCATGCCAGGTAACCTCTCCTGACAGCAATCATCGCCCATCCACGATGGTTAGCCTGGGTCATAAATACTGGAAACGGCCCCTCGCCTTCCGGTAAAAATATTTCAAGGGATAAATTGGCTTTGTTGCCTGGTCCAAAATGGAGACGTATCTGGGAGGTTTTCACCTGGTTTTCGCGTTGCTTACCAAGAATTTCCACCTCAAAAGTATCCGGTGGTGGAGGATATGTTCCAATGATCCAGTGTTTAAATTCTTCGAGAACAACTTCCCGACGGTTTCGCCATTCTTCGTGCGTTGTAATTATGTCACGTGTCCCGTCCGTTTTGTGTATCAACGGCTCAGGTAAAAAAGGAATTGACGGCATTTTGTCGAAATTGGGGGGTAATTCTCCGCTCTCCAGCAACCATTCATCCCATGCAGCTGACGGTTCAAGTATCCCCCTCAATTGATCCAGGAATGCTGTTCGTTTAGTAGAATCGTCCGGTGCTGCTGCGAGATTGATAGAGCTTAAATGAACAACAAAACCGACCAGGAATAATATTAGCCAGGGAGGGATTTTGAAATGCCGCATAGGACTGTCACTTTCTACAATCTCGCCGGTGAAAAGGAATCGATGGTATCAGAAATTCAAACCAAGATCCTATGAACCCGGCGAAAAATTTTATTGCTTAAGGAGGTGTTTTATCGATTCGGATATAATAGCACAAAAAAAGGCGGGTTCGCCAGAACCAGCCTTGCTGTTAAGACATTATTAAATGCAACAAACTTGTGAACAGAATCAGCCAGGAATGTTCGAATAAGGATTCCTCGGTTCCTGCAGGTTGACAATATCTTCCATTCTTGAGTTGACTATTGGCTGTTTTTCCGGCTCGTAGATATAGAACAGGTTCTTCTGCATAGAATTAAATACATGCTCAGCAGCCGATTCCGGCGGCATGCCGTTACGAACCCCCATGGCGATAATCATATCGATATCACCTGTTGACGATCTTATCTCTTCGTTAGGATCGTTTTTGAGATCATCCGGGCGATTTCGGTCTGAATCCATAATTCGTGTTCTGACAAAGCCCGGGCAGTACACCGATACCCTGACTTTCGAACGAAGATATTTCATTTCGTGGAACAGTGTTTCCGTCACACTTACAAGGGCATGTTTCGATGCCTTGTAGACTCCCTGGCCGGGATAAGTCGATAAACCGGCAAGGGAAGAGGTATTTACCACATAACACTCATCATTCTGTTCAAGCATCCGGGGAATAAAGCTCCTGATACCATTCACCACCCCCATCAGGTTTGCCCCGAGTACCCATTGCCAGTCCTTTTCCGTGCTTTCCCAAAGTGTGCCCCTCACTCCTCCAACACCTGCATTGTTGAAAAGCATTTGGACTGAACCATACTTCGAATAGCTCTCTATCGCCAGTGCTTCAACATCATCAGACTTTGCCACATCAAGTGGGAATGCTATTACATTGTTTCCCATCGCAGCAATTTCGGATCTAACTTCATACAACGGTTCACGTTCAATATCAGCCAGAACAACATTCATCCCATCCTTTGCACAATGGAACGCCAGGGCTTTGCCAATCCCGCTTGCCGCACCGGTGACAACTGCCGTTTTTCCGTTAAATCCCATTAAGATTTATCCTCTAATAAACTATTTTACGAATTTTCAGATAATATGCTAATTTATAATATCGACACATTTATTGTTGTGATTTAAACCACAGTGTTTTCAATCACTAAAAATTTATAGCATTAAATAGATTAATTCTACATCTCAAGATAGAATACCAGTTAAAATTTCTAAATTTCAGGATAATAAACATTGATTAAAGGATTATCAATTTAAAGTCAATGGTAGTAAGTATGTAATACTGATACAAGGCAAAAGTCCCGCCAAGGAGCTTTCATTGATAATATTCTATTTCCCCCTCCGAATTCGGGTACTGACTGTTCGTCGGAGACTCAATTATCACAGTGAGACGGGAAAGAAGTAAGTCCACTTCATCCGAATGGTTCGCTCATCAGGACGCCAATGATCTCTCTGGAAACGTAAATCTGTATGCCTTCCCTCGTCGTAAACCAGGTAGAACCAGCTGCCCGGATTCCAGTTCCAGGCAAAGAGTAAGTTTGTTCCCAGGTACTCATCTTCTTTATCAAATTGAATTGTCCCACGAATAGATATATCCAATGTTGGTGACCACCTTGTTTTCAAGCGGTTAATAACAAAATCTGTTCTCTCACCATCTTCTATTTCGCTGGCCCCTTCTATCCTGATCCAGTCTACCTCGGCTTCAAACTCAAGGTTTGGTAAAGGTCTTACTTCAATCCCTATTTCACCATCCAGCTTTTTTCCCTCACGGTGCGTCCCCTGGATAATCTCAGCTCCGACTTCGATCGGTTTGCGATCATCAGAACTGAACCATAACCAGCGTCCATACCAGGCCATTTTATCCGGCCTGAACTCACCGAAATTGTCGCGGTAGGGGTAATCGTCCACTGTATAATCTTCATCATCATCGGGACGGTTTCTGTAAAAACCACCACCCCAATCCATACCACAGCCAAACCTTAAATTGTTACGTGTTCGGGTATTGGCATTCCAATTAAATGATCTTTCATACAGATGTCCGTCAGGCATCATTTCATGATAGAAATTGAGGTTATAACGTACAACTTCAAAAATGGTTGTTTCCGGGTAAAGTACATATTGCATCCAGTTCCAGTTGTTCACAACGTTTGAATACCCTACAAAACCAAGATCATTGATCTCAAAATCCTGTCCCTTATACGTTCCACCCGATTCACCACGAATATGTTTACCTTCCATGTAAACATTCCATGATGCTCCAAAGGGCTGGTTTTCAGTATTTGTCCTGTCTACTCCTGCATACATCAGGTTGAGAGAGTTAGCTGCTCCCCATCTTAACCTGGTATCAACTGCCCCTGCGTTGGAATGGAAATTGTCTTCTACAAGGCTGGTGCCGGTAAATCCAAAAGTGCTTCTCTCACCCACATTCCAAACTGCTCTCCCTGCATTTATTGACTGTTGTTCATTTTCGGTCGTTATATTCCTGGCTGAAAGAACACTCATCCTCATCTTTCCATGCTGCCCTGTAATTCGAGCACCAAGGTCCGGATTAGTGATTTTACGTGTATAAAACATCCTGAAAATGGTCTCATCAAACAGCCCAAGTCCTTCAAGAAAGAATGGTCGTTTTTCTGAAAGATATACGGGGTAATCGCTTAGATTTATAACTTCCTGGTCTACATCCACCTGCGCAAAATCAGGCTCTACCGTGAGGTCGACCGTCCAGCTTGAAGAGGGAACTATCTTCAGATCAACACCCAGGTTCTCCCATTCATTCCGCGATCCCCACTCCCCTGCTGCGGGTTGATCCCAGCGTCCTGTGACATGCGGCAGAATCTCAACATGCATGGTCTTATTAATACCTTCAAGACCTTTGAGCAAACCGAATTCGCTTACGCTCATCCCGCGGTCCCTGTCAACCGGCTGCCAGGCAAACCACTCATTTGTTCGATGAATTACCCTGTCGAAGTTAATGCCCCATCCGTCGTGACGTGCGCCACCATGACGGAAGCTATTAAATGGTAACCGCATCTCTGCTACCCATCCGTCGTCCCGGTGCGCTGTTGCCGATTCCCAAACCCCATCCCAGGAATAATCAACACGGTTCTCCCGGGTAAAATTACCATCAAGCTGAATTCCTGCGGCAGTTAATCCAAAAAAATACGCGTTTCTTTTATCGTGAAAAGTATCAATTTGGATATAAACTACATCGGCTTCTTCTCCCTGATCCCTTCGTCGGATTTTCCCGGTAATACTGTCTGGAGAGCTGTCCAGGCAATGAAATGCTACAAACAGTGCATCATCGGAATAGAGCAGATAGATTTTTGTTTGATGGCTTGGGGGATCTCCCTGGTTTGGCATAATCAGGGTAAAACCGGTAGCCGGTTCTGCCTGGAACCACAACTCCTCCAGCTCACCATCGATAACAGGTCCTGGAGAGTAAACAGCAGTAACACTTTTACGACTAATTTCACCCAAACATACTTTTAGGGTAAGTACAGAAAACACTAATAGTGCTGTTGCGCATTTAAAAAAATAAATCATGATTATACAAAGAATGTACCGTTATTAACGGATATTTATCCGGCTCACAATTTTGAAGGTAGATATTTGAAAAAAAGAAAGCAATCGAAAGGAAAGATTGTTGAATTGCACCTGTGAGCCTATATTATTTCTCAGTATCAACATCTCTCATATTTATCCGATTAAGTATAGTAGGCATACATTTCCCGCACTGAAAAAGGTTATTCAATATTTGATAAAACAGGTTATTACTTAAAGGGGTTTATCATGATCAGGCGAAAGAGAAATGGTTATATCTTCGTACAGTTCCTGGTCCTGACTGTTTTCCTTGCATTTACTACAGGCTTATCTTCAGCAAATCCTGAGAACGAAATTGAAGCTTCCGTTCTGAATAGTCATGTTGTTGTAATACACTCCTATCACTATGGTCTCAATTGGTCAGACAGTATTTCCGATGGAATAAAACAGGTTTTCGAAAAGGACGCGAAAGATACGAAGTTGAAATTCGAGTTCCTCGACACCCGGTTCCATAATTCCAAGAACTACCTCGATTCCATCAGAGACGCTTTGAAGATTAAATACTCTGAGCAGCAAGTTAATGTTGTTATAGTCGTAGATGACCATGCCCTCTATTTCATGCGAACTTACGGCAAGGAAATATTTGGTGATGTTCCTGTTGTTTTCTGCAGCGTGAGTGGTTACAAGCCCGAAATGCGAGAGGAGCTTCAGCTAACCGGACTACGTGAATCTATCGATATAAGATCCACTGTCGAGACTGCACTATTGCTTCATCCTGCAACTGAAGAAATTGCTGTAATCCTGGAAGGCAGCCGAACCTCTTTATCATTTGTAACAAAAGTAGAAGAGATGCTGCAAGAATTTGAAGACCGTGTTCAAATCAACTTTTTAAAAGATCCGACTGATAAACGATTGAAAACGATTATACCTGATTTACCTGAGAACACAATCATACTCCT
>JANQEY010000117.1 GCA_028278125.1 bacterium
CCAGGTGGGGCTGTCTACTTTTTTAATTACGACAACAATGGAAACCTAAAAGATATGGATAAACAACCCTGAATGAAGTAATTTTTCACTTGTTTATATACCTTAAAAAAACAGAGCAGGAACTCAACAAATCAATTTTACGGCTTTATTTGTGCAATCAACAAGCCACTATAATTGAGGAGGCATAAGATGTTAATTAATGAAATGAATTCTGAACGGCCTTTTTATCGTTTTATCATATGGTGCACGTTATTTACTTTTGTACTGAATCTGATGAGCTACTCTGTTTTTAGTTACAGTCATCCATCTACAATAAATCCCATTAAATTGCCGTCTATAAGCATCTTTTTTAACGCTTTTATGGATATACTTGTGCCCGACGCGGAAGCATCGGAACCCGATAATGTTATAGGCACAGTAACACCTGAACAAGTGGCCGATGCCGAAGCTGATGCCCGGTCAGGAGGGGGCGGGGGACGGCAACCACTCGGTGGAGGAGATTTTGATACGGGCACAGGTGGTGGAGTTGACGTCAACGCTTATACGGGAACCCTTTCCCATTCCTATCCGATCCAGGTGCCTCCAGGCAGAGGCGGCCTGACGCCTCAGTTGGGTTTGAATTATTCAAGTTCCCGACCGAACGGGTGGTTAGGTGTTGGTTGGGACTTGTCGATAAGCTGTATTGAACGCAGCACAAAGTCCGGAAAACCATCTTATACTGATGATGACACATTCATTTTGAAACTATACGGTTCGAGCTTTACACTGGTTAAAGAGGCTGATGAATATCGGCTCAAGAATGAAAGCGCCTTTCTTAGGATTGTCAAACAAGGAGATATGTGGAAGGCCCAAAATAAAAATGGTACGGTATACAAATTCGGTTCCCTTCCCGATAATGCCAGTAAGATCGATGGTGGTGACGGAACATTCAGGTGGTGTCTAGACAGTATGCAGGATGCCAATGAGAACGAGATCAAATTTTCATATCATAAGGACACGGCCAATAACCAGATCTATCTGAAGCAGATAGACTATGATGTGGACAATCATATCGTATTTAAGCGTGAAAACCGAAACGATGCCCCCCCGATGTATAATACGTTTTTTGAGGTAATAACGGCCAAAAGATTAAAGTACATTTTAATATATCACGGGAATATCGATAACCACCAGAACGTTGTTAGAGCCTATAAGCTTGATTACATATATAGCGAAAGTTCTCACCGTTCGCTGCTTGAAAGTATTCAGCAGTATGGGGATGACGTTCAATTTGATGGATCAACAATAAACGGTGGGTCTGCATTGCCGCCAATGACAATGGAATGGCACGATGGCGACAGTGCTTTTGCAAATGATTTCTATGACACTTATTTTACTAATCTCAATGATCCTGGTGATGAAGATCCTGTAAGCACTTGGAATTGGCGTGGCGATTTTAACGGTGACCGTAGAACCGATATTGCTTCCTTTGTACCCAATACCTCCGGGACTCAGATCATGATTCATTACTCCACCGGAGATGGGTTTACCAGCGAACTTTATGACGGTCTAAGCTTGAATGGAACAGACCCTTTAACCGGCTGGAACTGGTTAGGGGACTTTGACGGTGATGGCAGGACGGATATTGCTTCCTGGAGTTCATCGTCACAGATTGTAATTCATTATTCTACGGGTCATGGTTTCATCAATGAACCTTTCACCATACAGACACACACCGGACTCCAATTAAATGGAACCGATCCTGGAAGTGCCTGGAATTGGTTAGGGGACTTTAACGGTGATGGCAAGACCGATATTGCTTCCTGGAAGCCTGGAACATCTGCAGAGATCTGGATTCATTTTTCCACCGGAAATGGTTTCGACGTTGAACTGTATGATGGAATGGACTTGAATGGAACCAATCCCGGAAGTGGCTGGAACTGGCTGGGGGACTATAATGGTGACGGAAAAACCGATATCGCTTCATGGGTGCCGGACTCATCTACAGAGATTGTGATTCATTTTTCCACCGGAAATGATTTCATCAATGATCCTTTCAACAAACAAACTTATAGCGGACTCGAATTAAATGGAACCAATCCCGGAAGCAGCTGGAACTGGCTGGGTGACTATAATGGTGACGGCAAGACGGATATTGCTTCCTGGGTGCCGGGTTCATCCACACAGCTGAGGATTCATTATTCCACAGGAGATGGTTTTGTCGTAGAAACCCATGACGGACTGAACTTGAATGGAACAAGCCCCGGAAGCGGCTGGAATTGGCTGGGGGACTATAATGGTGACCATAAAACCGATATAGCTTCCTGGATTGCTGGTTCATCCACACAGCTGAGGATTCATTATTCCACCGGAGATGGTTTCATCAATAAAATCTATGACGGATTTAACTTAAATGAAGAGAGTCCGGCAAATGGTTGGAACTGGCTAGGAGACTATAGCGGTGACGGTAAGATAGATATTGCTTCCTACGTGCCTGATTCGGGTGGAGGAAACCCTCTTTTTTTTGAGGACGGGTTTGTTCGGATACAACGGATACAACGTGCAACCGCCCATCTAGATGTCATAGGAACGTTTTCTTTTGGTTCCGGAAGTACTACAACCATTCACTATCAACCGTCCTCTGTGTGGGATACCGAGGAGTATATGCCCTTTATTGTCCAGACGGTTTCGACAGTTATCACAAATGATAACATGGGGCATACTGCAACCAGAACCTATACCTATGAGGACGGAAAATATGAGCCACTTACAAGGGAATTTAGAGGCTTTAAAACTGTAGAGACAACCGATCATGTCACAGGCCTGGTGACAACCACCGAGTACCATCAGGATCAGGTTTATCAAGGCCGCATATTATCGACCGAAACAAGGGATTCGGCAGGAAAGCTTGTTACCAAAACTGAAAATGAATGGGATGCGCTTTATTATGGTCAGGGACGAGCCTTTGCCTATATCTTGCGGAGTGTTGTAACAAAATATAAAGAAGATGGATCTTTTTTGGCCACCATAACAACGGAATATGGATACAAAGACGACAATTACGAATCTAATTACGGGAATCTGCTTTTCGAATACAAACAGACCTCAGATGGAATCAATCGATTTACACGTACAACCTACAATAATGATGCCACCAATTGGATTCTTGGAAAGCCTATACATATTAGAATTGCCGAGGCCGATCCTGACCTGGGGGCGGATGTGTTGCGCGAGACAAAGATGACGTATCATACGGCGACTAATCGGCCATGGTTATTAAAGGACAAGAAACTGATTCACTGGGAAGACAAGGGAGGAGGCTTGACAGAGTATGAGTACACCACCACCTATGAGTACGATACGTACGGAAATGTTATCTCAGAGAAAGATCCCAGGGATCATACAACCACGATCAACTATGATAATAGCAATGGCATGTTCCCGAATGTGACGAAAAACCATCTGAACCATACCATAACGCGAACCTTTGATGCGCGGTATGGTGTGATGACCACAGAGACCGATCCCAATAACCAGCCGACAACCATTGGGTATGACGAATTCGGGCGAAAGATTTCTGTCAGCTATCCGGATGGATCATCGGAGAGCTATACCTATAACGTTGATGCGGGAAATCACCATATGACCGTTACTGCGAGTAACAAACCCACGGTGACCGTCTATTCTGACAATTTGGGAAGAAAAATCAAAGAGGTTATCTCTGATGGATCAAAGACAATTAATAAAGATATCATATATGACAATGCCGGACGTGTGTTAAAGGAATCTATTCCCTATTTTGCTGGTGAAACACCTGTCTATACCGAATATGAATACCACCCTGTACGGGGTTATCTGCAGAAAGTGACCAAGCCTGATAATACCTATCGGACCATAGTTCAGTACGGATTTGAAGAGGCTATTACAGACGAGGAGAACCGAACCAAGATCATAACCAAAGATGCCCTGGGGCGTTTGAAAAAAGTTCAAGAACCCACAGGCGGAATTACCGAGTATAAGTACGATATCTTTGATAACCTCGAGGAGGTGAAGGATCCTATAGGGAATGTGACCGATATTGATTATGATGATTTAGGCCGCAAAGTCTATATGGATGATCCATACATGGGGATTTGGGAGTATTGGTATGATGAAGTCGGTAACCTGATCAAGCAGAAGGATGCCGAGGGACAAGAAACAGAAATCGATTATGACGAACTGAACAGAATCAAACAGAAACGTTATCTTACGGATTCTCGAACCATCGATTATGTTTATGATGAGTCGCGACAAGACTATTTTAATATAGGCCGCCTGACGAGTATCACAGAAAATGAAGCCTTTGAAGGCAAAATCGAGTATAGCTATGACAAAATGGGCCGTCAGGTGTATGAGAAGCGGCATGTGAATGGGTCGGACTATGAAATCAAACGAAAATATGACCTGGCCGGAAGGCTGGAACATATCATCTATCCGAACGAAAGCAGACAAATTGACTATTCTTACTATTCTATGGGTTATCTGCATGAAGTCAAGGAGCATGGAGCCGATGATTCATATGCAACCTATGCCGATACCCATAATGCTTTAGGTCAGATTAAACGGGTGGATTACGGTAACGGCACCAATACCGAATACCAGTACAATACCGATAATTTTATGCTGAATTTTATAAAAACCAGGTATGGTTCATCAGATCCCTTCCAGCATCTTTCCTATACATTTTATCCCACTGGAAATATCCAGCAGATCGAAGATCATGTGAATTCGGTGACCCATTCTTTTGGGTATGACGATGTCAACCGGCTGACTAACGCTTCGGCAAGCGCTCCCTCTGATCCGGAACGTGAGTATAATCAACAATATATCTATGACCTTGCCGGAAACATGACCCAAAAA
>JANQEY010000004.1 GCA_028278125.1 bacterium
AGACTACAGGTCGTGGCAGGCAACACCTTATTATGATAAACATAATTTATGCAAAAAATATTTGATCTAATCCCTGCCGGATTTGGCATTGCACTATTAGGCATGTTCATTCTGTCTGCCTGTAGTGAAGATATTGAGCAGCTGGATCCACAGTTAATTACCGAAAAACCACCGTCTGAAGCCGAAACAGAGACCGCTTCCAGGGAGGAATTTTCATTCGAGAGAGAAGATACCCGCTATCTCTTCGATGCCACTACACATACTGTCGATGAATTGCTGAGTTTATTATCAAGGGCGGAAGAAATTATCACTACAAACCCGGGAAATTACGAGGATATGGACATCGTACTCATACTGCACGGCCCTGATATCAATCTGTTCAGGCGCAAGAATTATAACGAAAATAAGGAACTGGTCGATCTCGCAGCAAAACTTGACGCATTCAGGATCATCGATATGAAGATCTGTGAGACTGCCATGTCGAAAATGGGAGTAGATATTTCAGAAGTACCGCCTTTTATTGAACCTGTGCCTTTTGCTCCTGCCGAAATCGAACGCCTGACTAACGAAGGTTATTTTAATTTATAATGGCTATCAAGAATACAGGAGCCAGGAGTCAGAATTCAGAATAGGCAAAGCGAAGTGACTCTCTAAAATTATTAACTGACTTCTGAATTCTTAAAAGAAATTAATCCTTCGCAGTTAAAATTCTATTAAAAATGTTGATAACCGCTGCCGGATAAATCGAGCCTGTTTCCGTCGGCAAATATCCATTGTATTTCCTTGGTTTCCGTTACCCTGCCGATACAACTGAGCTCTATATCCAGTTCATCAGTTTTCCCGTTTAATTCATCCTGTTTATCTTCAGGCACGGTAAAACAAAGCTCATAATCATCACCGGCACATAAAACAGTCTGCCATAATGATTCCTGTCCGGTAAGTTGTATCAAATCCTGATCCATCGGAATTTTTTCCAGCTCAATCACTGCCCCCTTATTACTCATCTGCAGAATATGGGTAAGATCCGAAGACAGTCCGTCTGAAACATCAATCGCTGCGCTTGCGATTCCCCTCAATGCCATACCGAGTTCGACACGGGGAACGGGTTTTAATAAACGATTCAGAGCGGTTTCCGATATTTTTTCCTTATTATCGAAATGTCGCAGTGCATATCCGGCGCTGCCCAGACATCCCGAAACAAAGATAAGATCATCCGCTTGAGCGCCACTTCTCCTGATGGCAACCCCTGATGGAATCAACCCCATAATCTGGACCGTCACCGAAAGTGGGCCGCGACTTATATCACCACCGACCAAACTAATGGAGTATTGCTTTGCCAATTCAGAAAACCCTTCGGTAAAACCCGCCAGCCAGGCCCGATCACCTTCCGGCAATGTCAACGACAGGGTTATCCAACGCGGGTCAGCTGCCATAGCAGCCATATCACTTAAATTGACCGCCAGCGATTTAAATCCGAGATCATAAGGGTTTACATCGGCAAAGAAGTGAACTCCATTAACAAGAGTATCAACGGATGTGACAAGTTCATAACCGGGGGGTATGTCAATAACAGCGGCATCATCACCGACACCGCAAATCACACTTTCATCATCATCGGTAAGATGTTTAAAGTATTTCTCGATGATATCGAACTCATTCATTGACATAGCTGAATTAACCACAGAGAACACTGAGAATTAAAAATCTCCGTGTCCTCCGTGACCTCCGTGGTTTCATTAATATTTTAAGATGAACCTGATATTTCCACAGCGCGTATTTCATGGGCTGCTTTATCAAGGACACCGTTAATATATTTATGGGACTGTTCCGCACCAAACATTTTTGCCAGCTCGATTGTTTCATTCATGATAACGCGCCAGGGTAGCTCCGGACGATGCACCAGCTCGTACATTCCCAGGCTTAATATGGCAC
>JANQEY010000155.1 GCA_028278125.1 bacterium
CGCCGTTAAAGCACCTCCTGAAATCGTTGCCATGGACTTTTCCTCCTTATTTATGGTTCTTCTCCAATTAAATTGGAGAAGAAGGGTTCGAGGATTCAAGGATTCGAGGATTCAAGGGATTGTTTTCTAAGGATTATTCAATCACAAGGATTTCCCTTTCAAGTCGGTCATATTAATCTTTGTCGTTAAAAGCAAATTAAACCATCATTATATTATAATATGTAGGGTCCCAAACATATTTTAAATCACTTGATAATAATCAATATCGTAATGACAGATAAAGAAGCTCTTTTAAGAATATAAAGAAAATCCATGTAGCTTAAAGTAAAACATTTAAGATCCTGATATCTTAAAGTGTTTCACTTGAACCCTTGAACCCTTGACTCCTGGAATCCTACAGAAACATAGCTATTTAATAGATGATAATTTATTTTGCCACAATTGACTACAACTAATTCGGAGATGATTCTTATTAGTAGATATCTTTCGCGGCTTGCTTAAGTTCATCCCGAAAATTGGGATGCGCCACCCGAATCAGTTCTTCAGCCCTTTCCCGATGGGTTTTCCCGAGGAGTTGAGCTACCCCATATTCGGTGACAATATAATCTGCAAACACTCTCGGAACACTGACCAGGGATCCCTGTTCCATGTAAGGCACAATGTTTGAGACTGCCCCGTCGGACCAGGTGGAGGGGAGTAGTGTTATTGCATTGCCACCGGGGGCTGAAAAGGCGCCGATATGGAACTCAATCTGTCCCCCCGGTCCGTTGATCAACCTGGGACCGAACTGTGATTCGCAGGTGATTTGCCCGGTCAGATCGATCTGGACAGCGTTGTTAATAGCAACCATATTCTTGTTTTTAACGATATTGGCAATGTTGACGACATAATCAACACTATACTGTTCGAAGAGGGGATTATCATGAACCCATCGAATTTCCTCAAACCGCATAGCACCCAGTGATGCCATAACGGCTTTCCCAGGATGCAGACTGGCATATCTGCCATTAACAATCCCTCGTTTTACCAGAAAAGCCATCCCCGGAGCCCCCATTTCTGTGAATATGCTCAGATCTTTCAAGTGATCGAATGCCCCGAGTTCGATCATAAACTTGGAAGGTTTGCCGATTCCGATCTGGATCGTGTCTCTATCATTCAGTAGCGCTTTTAAATTGTCTGCAATCGCCTTGGATACATCATCAGGTTCATCCAAACCCAATACAGGATTAAGGCTTTTTTCTTCGACCTCATCCAGTGTGGGAATAAGATCTTTGATCCTGATCGGATTCATCATACTGGCGGCTTTTCGTGCTTGATCATGTTTTTCAGGAGAAAATTTATTCACTATCATTTCAATTTCTTCCTCCGTGGCCGGTGGTGAGGTGATATCCACCAGGTAATCGACTTGTGAAACATGGAGTCGAGTGTCGCCATGGGACCTTATGATGTGATCGTTGATCTCGGCAATAATCAGTTTGGCATGGTCTGCATAGTTGCGGCGTTCCCAGACATGGTGTCCAAAGGACATGAATCCGTTCTCATCCGGAGAGGATACTTCAACGATAAAGATATCGATTTCTCTTTTGGCCGGTCGATTGTCCCGATACGGTTTAAACCATGTGCCATTGGTGTAAGGGAGAAAAGAGAGCCGTCCTTCATCGTGGATGGATCGGGCAAGATCTCCCATATATATTCTGACGATGATGTTAAAGGATTCTTCCATTCCGGGTGAAAACCATCCGGGATCGAATAACGGAGCCTGGTACTCTACATTTACATCTCGTAATTCATTATGTCGAGCAGCAATCGAACGAAGTACTTTTCCATAGTATGCACTGGCGATGAAGATGTTATCTCCCGATTGAATTGCCTTGGCTGCTTCTTCGGTGGTAAC
>JANQEY010000159.1 GCA_028278125.1 bacterium
GGACTTCTTCAAAACAGGATCTTGACGCTGCACGCGCAGCCCATGAATCAGCTACAGCACAGGTAAAAGCTATCGAAAAGAGGCTTGAGCTGGCAAGTCTGCAGGTCAGTTATACAAGACTGGTTGCACCAACTAAAGGATCAATTGCCTCGGTAGACGTTGACGAAAATGAAAACGTCCAGGCCGGGCAACCGATAGTTGTTCTCACTTCAGGCAACCTACCGGAGGTACAGGTTTCGGTTCCGGAAGTATTGATATCGCAAATCAGCACCGGGAGTAAAGTAGCTGTAAATTTTAATGCTATACCCGAAAAAACTTTCGATGCGACTGTGACTGAAGTGGGTGTTTCAGCTACTACTTTCGCGACAACATTCCCGGTAACGGTCAGGCTCGACAAGCCGAACAAGGAGATCCGACCCGGAATGGCAGCTGAGGTCGGTTTCCGTTTCGAGACCGCAGGAACACAGGAACACCTGGTTGTACCTGCTGTCGCGGTTAATGAAGACCTGGAAGGACGCCATGTGTTTGTCCTCGAACCAATAGAGGATGGAATGGCTATTACTAAACGACAGGATGTAAAAATCGGGGAACTGACTTCGGAAGGCCTCGAAATCCTTGAAGGATTACAGGAGGGCGACCTAGTGGTTACTGCCGGCGTAAGTAAGATCGTTGATGGACAAAAGGTAAAGATACTCTAAGAGAGGAGACATCCATGTCTATCACCCGTCTTGCAATTGATAAAAACCGTGTAACCTTTATAGCCCTGCTCATGGTGTTATTTGGAGGATTGCTTTCTTTCAACCAACTGTCGAGGAGGGAAGATCCCGGATTTATTATCCGGGTGGCAATGATCACAACCCGACTTCCCGGGGCCAGCCCTGAACGTGTTGAAGAACTAATCACCGATCCGATAGAAGCCGTTGTGCAGCAAATTCCTGAGCTGGATTTTGTCAGCTCTACATCAATGACCGGGGTCTCTTTTGTTTATGTCAATATTAAGGAACGATACCGGAAAATGCGTCCCATCTGGGACAACCTGCGGCGCAAAGTTGAAGAGGTAAAAGATGATCTTCCGACAGGGATAATCGGTCCGGAGGTAAACGATGAGTTTGGAGATGTTTTCGGCATCCAGCTGGCAATCACCGGGGAGGGATATTCCTACCGCGAATTAAAAGATGTGGTTGATTACGTACGCGACGAGTTCCTGCGTTTTCCAGATGTAGCCAAGGTAGAGATATACGGTGTCCAGGAGGAGAACATATTTATCGAGTACGATAACTCCAAGCTGGCACAGCTTGGCTTTTCTCCCATACAGCTTCAACAACTATTGGCTAGCCAGAATATCATTTCTCCGGGTGGAAAAATTAATACCGGCCAGGAAAGAATAATCCTTGAGCCAACAGGGAATTTTGAAACAGTAGAAGATTTAGAACTTACAGTTGTCCCACTGCCGGGCTCAAATGAAGTGATCTACCTGAAAGACGTTGCTTCAATTCGCCGCGGCTATGTTGATCCACCGGAATCAAGAATACGGTTTAACGGTGCTCCATGTCTTGGTATCGGTATTTCCATGCGTGAAGGCGGCAACATTATCGAACTTGGAGAACAGGTCAGGGAAAAGGTTCGTGAACTGGAGATGGAGTTCCCCATCGGGATCGAATTTGATTTCTCCTATTTTCAGCCTGACGATGTTGATCGCAGCGTTAACGACTTCGTGGGCAACCTTCTCCAGGCGATTGGCCTGGTTGTTATCGTGATGCTTATCAGTCTCGGTTTCCGTACCGGGCTGGTTGTAGCAACGCTGATTCCCATGGCGATACTACTGACCTTGATTGTCATGGATTCATTCAGCATTACCCTGAACACAATTTCTCTAGCAGCTCTGATCATCGCATTGGGTATGCTGGTGGATAACTCGATTGTTATGAGTGAATCGATCATGGTACGAATGCAACGTGGCGAGGAAGCGGTTCACGCGGCTGTTGAATCTGCGAGGGAACTACGTGTCCCACTGCTGACATCATCATTAACGACTGCCGCAGCGTTCCTGCCGATCTTCCTGGCGGAATCAGCAACAGGTGAATATACCGCTGACCTGTTCCGGGTAGTCACTATCGCGCTGCTATCATCATGGATACTGGCATTAACCATGATTCCTCTTTTAGCTACCAGGTTCATCAAGATTAAGAAAGAGGTCAAGTCTAAGGAGGATTTATATAAAAACAGGTTCTATACAATTTACCGTTCATCGTTGATCAAAGCATTGCAGAACCGCTGGATCAGTATTGCTGTTATAGTTGCGGTCTTTTTTGGCGCTATCCAGCTGGCAAAACTGGTACCGGGAATGTTCTTTCCAGCATCGGACAGGGCTTTTCTGCGTGCAAAACTGGAATTTCCCGTTGGTACACCTTTTGAAGTTACGGAATTAATGATTGATGATGTGGAGAAATATATCCAGGACAGTTTAGTGGTTAACGAGAACCGGGAAGAGGGGATCGTCAACTGGGAAACATTCATTGGAGTTGGTACTCCACGTTATACCCTGGCCGCTGATGTTGAAGGACGGATGGAGCAGTTTTCCAAGATGATTATCAACACCACCACCAGGGAAGCTGCTAATGAAGTGGCTGTGAAGCTGGAAAAATATCTCTGGGATCGTTACCCGGATATGGACGTAAAGGTGATCCCTCTTGATTATGGCCCCCCTGTCAGCGCACCTATTGAATTCAGGATTTATGGAGAAGACAGGGAAATCCTTTACGGACTCAGGGATAAAGTTAAGGAAAAGATGCTCGATACCCCGGGCACTCGAAATGTGACCGACAATTGGGGACCGAAAGTTAAAAAAATCCTCGTCAAAGTTGATCAACCTCGTGCACGACGTGCCGGTGTTTCCAGTATGGATATTGCGCAAAGCCTGAAAACCATGTTGTCAGGATTTGAGGTCACAGAATTTCGAGAGGAGACTGATATTATACCGGTGATGATGAGGGCTACAGAAGATGACCGCTATGACATCAGTAAGCTTGAAACAATGGATGTCTTTGTCCAGGCATCTGGTCGATCTGTGCCGCTAAAGCAGGTCGCAGACCTTGAAGTGGTCTGGCAGCCATCAAAAATTATCCGCAGGGATCGCCTGCTGGCGATGACAATCTCATCATATACAATGACCGGTGTTTCCGAGATGGACCTGGTGAATAATTTCCTTGCACCATGGATCGAGGAGGAGAGTAAAAACTGGCCGATGGGATACTATTACGAACTGGGTGGTGCTAACGAAGCGTCCGAAGAATCGCAACAGTCAATTAACGACAAACTGCCCATTGGATTCGGAATAATTCTCCTGTTGCTGGTCGCCCAGTTTAACAGTTTCCGTAAACCGTTGATAATACTTCTGACAATCCCCCTCGCCCTGATCGGTGTATTTGTCGGGCTGGTCGTATTAAAAGGTGTGTTTGGATTTATGACATTCCTGGGAGTGATTTCATTAGCTGGAATTGTTATAAACAATGCTATTGTGTTGATTGACCGAATCCAGATTGAGATTGACGAAAACGGTCTTCCTCCGAACCGGGCAGTTATTGAAGCGGCGCAACAGAGGCTGCGACCAATTATCCTGACAACGACTACAACAATCTGTGGACTTATACCATTGTACCTTTTCGGTGGCCCCCTCTGGGAATCAATGGCGATAGCGATTATGTTCGGTCTTTTATTTGCCACGATGCTGACACTTGGAGTTGTGCCGATATTGTATTCCATGTTGTTTAAAGTAGGATTTAAGGGATTTAAATTCTAAAAATCAATTAAACAATTTGTCAATACTGCAGGCCGGGTTCCCCCGAATCCGGCATTTTTATGAAATCCGGGTTGCGAGCCAACCCGGGCTACCCACCCTGAGTCCAGCGGTGTCGTTCTCGACTTGATCGGGGATCCAGTGACTTTGCCTTTTTGTATTGAGATTCAGTAATGTAGGCCGGGTTCCCCCGAATCCGGCATTTTTATGAAATCCGGCTTGCGAGCCAAGCCGGGCCACCATCGAACATATAATTTAAAAACATTTTAAAGCCAGTTTTAGACCATAAAAAGAACGCCAGGTGAAAGATAAATCACCTGGCGTTTTATCTAGCCGTGAACGATCTATTTTATATGAAGTGATTCCGCTAAAGCTTTCCACGGAATCTGGTCAACGATTTCCGGGAATTTTTCCAGGCTTAAACCAAGGTGTTGCAGCCTTTGTTCAAGTTTGCCGGTTCCTATCCGGTCGAGATCCCTGCCAACGTGGAAACGGGAAACCAGCAGATCCGCAAGATATATCAAGTGAACCAGAGTCGAGTGTTTCTTTGCTTTTTCGGGTTGATGATGATAGGCAATAACTTCTTGCAGGTTTTCCGGGAGATTCCACAATTCAGCAAGACGCAAGCCTGCTTCTGTGTGGCTGACTCCCAGTGATTCCTTTTCAACATCGGTCAGTTTCGATTCTTCCTCGAGAATTCTACGATAGAATAAGGGGAAAATGTCGGATACATTCTGGTCAAGTACTACTTTCCCGATATCATGCAGTAGTCCCGCCGTGTACGCCACATCTGAAAGACCGTGTTCGGTGTACCAGGCAAGCTTTTCAGCAACCAGGGCAGTTGACAGAGCATGATGATATAATCCCCCTTTACAAAGTGAATAACCCTGGTCAGAATCATGGAAAAAGAGTTCGAGTGATGATGATAGAACAAGCTGCATCATCATCCTCTCGCCCAGCATCACAAGAGCCTGATCGATTGATTCTATCTCCCGTTTTGGGCTGAAATAGGCGGAGTTGGATATATTAATAACCTTGGCACCGATAATCTGATCCTGCCTCACTTCTGATGCTAGTTCGGTCATACTGTATGAGTGGGCATTGATCATCCGGATTACTTTCATTGCGACCTGGGGTATCGGACGAACGTGCGCAACCAGAGCATCAAGTTTGTCGGATGATATTTTCGCTGATTTAGTCTTTATCTTGCCTACGCGTTGTCCAATGGGTTCAATCGAGCATGAAAAATCTTCAAGATCAAGAATCAGCTTACAGCTGAAAAAACCTCCGGTTTCTGAACGGTCAACCTCTATCTTGCTGGCTTTGAGGATGGATCTAACTATTTCCGTAGTCCGTCCACCTATGTCCATATTCAGGTCTTCGATTGAAATGGGACCCACCAGTGCGCCACCCGCTATAACCGCCTTCATATTTTCCGGTCGTGCCCCCGCCCTGTACAACGCCTCCAGGAAGACCGGCATACCTGTTGAGGCATATGTCTCTGCTCCCCAGGGATGCCCGGGATTGGTAGGTTCTGGAAGAAGGATATGGTAAAGTCCACCTACTCCCGCATTAGTATCATAAATCACAACACCTACACAGGTACCAAGCAAAGCCTCGTAGCATAACGGCTTGCTTCCACTGACTTTGAAACTCGAAGATTCGATCTGATCATATGGTTTGGTATGATGAGGCATTTGTCCCTCAAGGTTTTATAGTAGTTTGTCAGATAATTTCAGCAACAACCCCAATCAATCGAAGCTGAGCTTTAACATATTCGGGCGGATCTGAATATAAAACCGTTTAATTGTAGAATATCTGGGGGTTGATGTGCCCGACGGCCTATTGATTAAAATTACATAAATAAGAATGAAAATGCCATATAATTTAGTGTTTCATGAAATTCTCTAAAGCTAATTCTTCATTTAATTTTTAGAGATACACCCATCAAAATTTTTACAGCCCATAGATTCAATTTAATATCCCGATCGAAGACCTCCTTATTTTTAATAGATGTTCACATCTTCACTTGTCTTGTTTCAAAAAAATCCCTTCATTAATTGTGAAATATTCGGAAAAATAAATTACTTTATTAAGCTGATCAGACTGGATGACGTCCCTGGATTCAACTGTCCGTCATCAATAATAACTCTTATAAGGAGTGCTGAATGGGAGAAAATATTCAGCGAAGCACAACGGAAGGGGAAGATCTAAGAAACTTTAAAAGGTGCCTGCTCAAAGACATCCATGCTCTCGAAAAGATGCTTGAAGATGGAATTGTAGAATCGGGTATCAGGAGGATAGGCGCAGAACAGGAGTTGGTGTTAGTTGATAAAACCTGGCGACCGGCTCCGCTGGCAATGGAGATCCTGGAGAAAATTAATGATCCTCATTTTACCCATGAGGTCGCAAAATTTAATCTTGAATTTAACCTCGATCCACTCAGCTTCGGGAACAATTGCCTTAGCACCATGGAAAAGCAACTCCATGAATATATCGCAAAGGTTCGCAAGGTTGCGCAGGAATTTGATACCGATGTTCTCCTGGTTGGCATCCTGCCAACGATCCGTCGCAGTGACCTTAATCTCGACAATATGACCCCGATAGAACGTTATTCCGCTTTAAATGAAACTTTAGCCCGGATGCGCGGCGGGGCATACGAAATAAATATCAAGGGAACCGATGAACTTAGCCTGAAACATGACAACCTGATGATTGAGGGTGCAAACACCAGCTTCCAGGTGCATTTCCAGGTTGGTCCTGAAGAATTTGTTCAACGGTATAATATTGCTCAGGTTGCCGCCGCACCAATAATCTCCGCGGCTGCAAATTCTCCTTTCCTCGGAAGATACAGGCTCTGGAAAGAGACTCGTATTGCCGTATTCCAGCAATCCATTGACACCAGGAACGCTCCTTTCGAACGTGAGCTCAGTCCACGGGTTCATTTCGGTAACCGCTGGATTGACGAATCGGTACTTGAAATATTCCAGGAGGATATATCTCGGTACAAAGTGCTGTTTGCTTCCGAGATTGACGAAGATCCGTTTGAAGCACTGGAGAATCGAAAAGCTCCAAAACTCCAGGCGCTTTGCCTGCATAACGGTACCGTTTACCGCTGGAATCGTGCCTGCTATGGTGTTTCTGAAGGTAAACCGCACCTGCGTATTGAAAATCGTGTACTTCCCTCCGGCCCGACACCCATGGATGAAGTTGCCAACGCCGCTTTCTGGTTTGGCTTAATGAGCAGGATGTCGCATGCTTATGATGATATTACCAGGGTGATGGAATTTGACGTTGCCAAGGATAACTTCTTTTCCGCAGCACGGCACGGTCTTGACGCTCAATTCCACTGGCTTGACGGTAACCTGTATACTGCATCTGACCTTATCTTGAACGAATTACTTCCCATGGCAAGGGAAGGACTGGCCCTGTCGGAGATTGATCAGGATGACATTGATAAATATCTGAACATTGTCGAAGAACGTGTTTCCCGGAGCATGACGGGTTCCCAGTGGATGCTCAGCTCACGTGCTTCCATGAAATCTCCGGCTCCTTTGTGGGAAAAGAATCACGCCCTGACTGCTGCCATGCTGGTACGTCAACTTGAAAATAAGCCAGTGCACGAATGGTCGCTCGCTAAACTTGAAGAGGGTGGCGGATGGAAGCAAAACTATACGCGTGTTGAGCAGTACATGACAACAGATCTCTTCACGGTAGAAGCTGATGATCCGATCGACCTCGTGGCAAACATGATGGTCTGGAACCGTACACGTCATGTACTGGTTGAAGACAAAGAACATAACCTGGTTGGACTGGTTTCACATAGAAATCTGTTGAGACTTGTTGGACGTCCTATTCCCCAGGAAGAAGGTCAATCCGCCCCTGTCAGCTCGATAATGGTAAAGGACCCCATCACAGCCAAGCCGGATACCCTTACCCTTGACGCCATTGAGCTTATGCGGGAAAAATGTATTTCTTGCCTTCCAATCGTCAATGATGGAAAGTTACTCGGCGTCGTTACTGAAGATCGTTTCCTGAGTATAGTAGCTAACCTGTTGGAAGAAAAATTAAAAGAATAATCAGAATTAGTAATTTATGAAACAGTTGCATAAAATCGATGAAATAGACAGCGCCCATTTGCTCGGCTACTATAAAGGAATTGAAAAAGGTCCCTGTATCATCCTTGTGGCGGGAATCCATGGAAATGAACCCGCAGGGGTTTACGCCGCTCAAGGTGTGCTCGACAACCTGAAAAACGGAGATATTCAATTCAAAGGTAATTTCGTTGCGCTTAAAGGAAACATCTCCGCCCTGAATAATAAGTGCCGTTATATCGACCGCGACCTGAACCGTATCTGGACAGCATCACACATCAATTACCTTTGCCAGAATCCTCCATCAAGCGAAAACATTATTATCGAGGATACAGAATTACTCGGACTGCTTGAGTGTATAAATTCCGTTAACGAGTGCCAAAAGGGCGAAGTTATTGTAATGGATCTCCATACAAGTTCAGCGCCGGGCTCTGCGTTTGTTGTAGGAAGCCATGGACACCTGCTGAATCGAATTAATAAACTTCTACATGTTCCTGTCGTAATTGATACCCCTGGTTACCTGAAAGGGGCAATGCTAAGCTACCTTCCCACCCTTGGATATCCATCATTCGCTTTCGAAGCTGGACAACATGAATCGAAAGAATCCATTGGGATTCACGAAGCTGCAATCTGGCTTACTCTTTCGGGGGCAGGATGTGTAAACGATGAGGACCTGCCGGACAGAAACAAGCTGCTGCATCAATTAAACTCAACAATGAATGGAATTCCCGACACACTTGAGCTTGTATATCGTCATGCTATTTCAAAAGCTGATTCCTTCAAAATGTACGATGGTTTTAATAATTTTGACGTGGTTATTGAAGGACAACCGCTTGGAACCGATAAATACGGTGAAGTAACATCGCCACAGGATGGCCGGATTTTCCTTCCCCTGTACCAGGAAATGGGCGAGGACGGTTTCTTTATTGTAGAGAAGATGTAAAAAGCCACAAATTCACCGCTTTTCCTGAAAATCATTCTCCGAAACTTAAAGTAGAAGTTGTCTTTTGCTCCGCGAGCCGGGAACTCCATTTCTTACTAAATCATTTAATAACACCGCACAACAACAACTCTCTTGCCACACGCCTGACCAAATACTTTAAAAAAAGTTAAAGTTGTGCTTAATGTTGCCGATAGAGAAAAAGAACCATAAGGTTTTGCAGGCAATTATTGGGGAAATCCAATGAGCGTTCGAATCCAGAATAATGTTTTATCCCTCACCGCCAGGAGGCACCTGCAGGGATCTTTAAGCGGTATCAGCGATTCCGTGCGCCGTTTATCCAGCGGAGAACGTTTAAACCTGGCGTCAGATGATCCGGCGGCATTAAATATCTCTGAACGGTTCCGGGCACAAATTGCCTCAATACAGCAGGCCGAACGTAATGCGCAGACCGCAATCAACCTGATCCAGACAGCGGATGGAGCCTTACAGGTTATTGACGAAAAATTAATCCGGATGCGCAGCCTTGCAGTACAGGCATCTAATGGTATCCTCAGTGACGACGACCGCCGTGCTCTTCAACTAGAATTCGATAATCTTCGCAGCGAAATAAGCCGGATCGCTAATTCTACCAACTATAACGGATTTTACCCGATAAGCCCCGGTCTTGTAGAAAGGGCTCCCTCAATAGAGGCAGCAGGAAATATTACCGTAAATACAACTCCTGTTGACTTAACGCTATGGGATAACGGAGTTTTTGATGGTGATATGGTCAGGCTTGAATTAAACGGTGAAGTAGTTGAAGAGAGTATTACCCTGCAAACGCCTCCCGGTACAACAATTCAGCTAGGCCTTCTGACTGGTGACAACCAACTTGAAATAACCGCCTTGAATGAGGGTGATCTCCCTCCCAATACAGCGACCTTCAGGGTCAGTGATGTTGTTGATGGTCCACAGCAGCAACGATGGGGACTAAATTCTGGAGAAAGTATCGTTTATAACCTGCACCTTGACCAGGCAGCGGAAGAAGAAATTGAAGCGGAACCAGAACCTCCGCCGCTTCCTGAACCGATTAAATTCCATATCGGCACTGAAAACGTTCGTGATGTAGACTATTATTATGTGGACAGGCAAAATGCTACAGCCGAAGCCCTCGGTCTCCTTGATATTGACCTTTTAACTACAACTGCCGCCCAGGCTGCGATTGGACGTATTGATGCTGCAATCGTGAGCAAGGATGATGTGCGTACACGATTGGGGTCATACGTAAATCGTCTGCAGAATACTATCCTCAACCTGGGAATTTCCCTCGAAAGCTCGGTCAAAGCCGAATCGCAGATTCGTGATACTGACATCGCCGAGGAGATGACAAACTTCACGCGTTCACAGATACTCGCACAAACAGGACTGGCGATGGTAACCCAGGCGAACATGATTCCAAATATGGTGGCGCAGTTGCTGGGGTAAATTCATCTTATTTGAATAAGCTTTCTTACAGTTTCAAATCCGTCAGCTCCCTGAATCCTGAAAAAATACAATCCACTTGAATATCTTTCCATTCTAAAAATAACCTCGTGATGCCCCGCCGAATAACCTCTTTCGGGGATCACTTGAACCTCTCGTCCATGTATATTGTACACTCGAAAGCTTAGCCTGCGCGATTTATGCAGATCGAATGGAATTATGGTTGTAGAATTGAATGGGTTGGGATAGGGTTCACCAATATTGAAGGATAAAGGATTTGAATTGTTGTTTTCTGTTACACCAGTAAATGGCTCAACTACAATCCTGATCATCCAGTCAGCATCACTATCGACCAGGTCTATTCCATCATAATTATAATGATGGTTATCTCCATATCTTCGTTCGGAGAGTACTATATGTGGAAAACCATAGTCAGCGGTCAATTCAAACCATACCCCGATAGTACCTGATAGATTTTGAAGCTCTTCCACATTGGACAAGTCTACATTCTGCCAGAGCGGATAGGTACTGTCCGGTTCTACGGTTACCACTTCCTGGTAGTATTCCTGGATGAATTCTCCATCAAACACATGGAGGGTATATTCAATAGGATCCATCAGATCAGAGTTCCACATCACCCTGACAGACCTGGTATTAAATTCCGTTAATTCTTCATCGAACTGAAAAATTGTTGCCGGACCCTCGTTCCTCAAGAATCGGGATGTAGTCCATTCGGGATTACGGTCATCATACCCATATTCGTAAATTCCCTCAGGCCAGACTAATACCGTATCAATACGTGAAATATCGTTGTCGGGATTTTCATCTCCTGCAAGTGAATGCGATGCAAACAGTCCAAAGTAACCGGTTTCATCCGGCATCCAACCGTCAACGCCGTCATCGGGATTGTTGTCAAGCAAACGGGTTTCGGATTCACCCGGTTCAAGGGTAAAACCGGGATCAAACTCAAATTCCTGGTCGTTGATATGCCATGACGCATCAAATGTTTCAGTGCTGTATCCAGCATTAGTAAAGGTTGCTTCCGCTGGAACAGGGTATCCTACCGATGTCGGAAAGGGTACGTAGAGGGGCTGAACCGTCACATCATGTTCAAACAAAGACCAGGAAATCAGCTCAATATCATCGATGTATAAACCTGTACCCTCACCACCATCATCATCGTTATCGGTAATCCCAACAAAGCGGATTTTGATCTCATCACCTGCATAAGCTGTCAGGGCGATAGTTTCAGTTCTAACGCTGTTAACTATCCCTGTCGTCCTGTGATCCCACGAATAGAGCGAGTTACCGTTACCGTCAGAAACGCCATAATCATACACCAGTTGTTCCCAATTTTCGCCACCATCCGTGGAAATATCGATCGTATAATAATCTTCCAGGGAACCATCACCGTCGCCGTCTGAATCCGGCATGTCGCACCAGGTACGGTAGGCAAGATGTGTCCAGGGAAACATGGTCGTATCGGGGATGGCAATCGATGGTGAAACCAGGGCGCAACGGAGACTATTACCCATCTCCATCCACCAGGCGTTTTCAGCGGAATAATATTCTTCGGTCTGGAGTTGCCAGTTGTTGCCGTTTCCTTCCTGTTCAAGAGCAATCAAGTCTTCCGGAATCGCAATATCTTCCGCGTTATTTTCCAGGAACAGGGTTTCCCCGTCTGATATAAGAATATCATCGATAAAGAATCCAAAATCGCCGGTTTCAGGGGTGGCTGTTCCCTGGTCGCTACAGAACGCAAAATTAAGACGGAAATTCTCTTCCCCGGCAAAACCTGAAAGGTCAAAGCTCACAGACCACCATTCATCAGTTCCATCATCACCGTTCCATCCGGCAATTCCCTCTCCGAGGTCGAATGTATGCCCGAATGAAAACAGGCTTGACGAACCATAAGCCGGGTCAGGATTTTCGAGGACATGAACAGTCTGCCCACCATCCGTTGTATACCAGACATTAGCTCCATCCCAACCGTCATAACCGTCGGGAGCACCAACAGGACTTTCACAATCCAGGTACATCATGAAGGTGAGCTGAAGGTCCTGCGTGGCGTCCGTCAAGTCCAGAGAAGGTGTAACAAGGTATTGCAGCCAGAGGTTTTCATAGCCCTCGATTTCGGCATCACCACACCACCATGACTGACCGTCCTGGTAAGCGTTAAACCCGTCTGGGTGCCATTTCGCGCCGGTAGCAGTAAGATCCACGGTAGTCCATTCCGGTTCACCCTCAAAATCGTCCAGCCAGGTAGATACCTCCTCATCAAGTTCGTTTAGATGGACCTGTTTAATCGGCCAATCCTTTTGGACAGACTCGGTGACGCTGGGACTACTGAACGCTAGTTGAGCCAAGAGTAAGCATAATGCGCAACCGGTAAAGATGGTAAGCTTCATTTTATATGTCCCTGAAAACTAATACCTGTTCAAATTCTCTACACCCTGGAACATCTTTGCAAGGCATGAAGCAATCTGTCGGTATTAATGTGATTGCCGCACTTCGTTCGCAATGACGAGTACTCAACCCGAATTTAGACAGGTGCTAATATAATCCTTTACAATAATATAACATCGCCGGATTCCGATTATATAGAACCCGGCGAAGTATTTATAAACATTTAAGCAGCTATTTCACCAGTACGAGTTTCCTGGTGTCGTGATACTCACCGGCTTTCGTCTGGAGGAAATAGATACCGGACGCCCATTGCGAGCCGTCTATATGGAATGAATGATAACCAGCGTTCAGTTTTTCCTTCGCTATCTTATGAACCTGTTGACCTAACAGGTTATATACCTTGATATCCATGTTTGCTGCTTTTGGCAAAGCTACTTTAATCGTAGTTACAGGATTAAATGGATTAGGGTAAGCCTGGATTGATATACTTTTATTTGCGGTGTCTGTTGATGTGATATTTGTCTGATTGTGATTGTTATGAAATCCAACTAAACCTTGCCCCAGTGTCGAATCGGGATCAGTAGTATATAGCATCAGGTTAGTATATCGTCGAAGAGAGTCATCATCAGCTGAATCCAACGTATACACTAGAGCAATTCGTAACTCATCTTGGTATGATACTGAAGAAAGAATTGGGTAAGGACCATCAGGTTCTTCATTCGCTAGTATTTGATTGGGTTCTTGTTCCCATTCAATGGTGCCGGTTCTGATAATACCGTGAAAAATACCGCTTTGATCTTCACCGGCATCAACACAGTATATAACATGTAAACGATCTAATGGATCTTTAACCAGGTTTGCTTTATCGAAAGCGGGTGGACATTCTTCAGCTATCAATAACTCATCAAATGTCAGGTCAGGGTATAGAGCTAAAAGCATTATGTCGCCTGGTCCAAATACAGCTTCGTGGCGATAAAAGAGAAGGTAAATTGTGCCATTTGATATCTGAACAAAACCATTGTCAGCAACAACATTATCGCCATAGATATTTTCTGGTGTTGCTGTGAATGGTTCGCCAACTGTCTCCATGTCCCAATTTAGTATAGATATAAATGTTTTGACATGAAGTCCTCCATTAAAACCCTTCCCATAGGTCAATAGCAATGTGTTATCATTTCCAATAATTACGTCAGATCTCCACAAATCACCCGTGTTGGAAATATTTCCTTCGTCCAGGATTGCAGTAAAATCTTCATTAATCAAAAACCAGCCTAGTGAATCCGGTTGATCTGCGTTATAGCCACGGTTTCCGTAGAAAGCTAAGGGTAGGTCCTCGGGAGTTCTTATAAAATCAAAAGATTGGCTATCAAAAGCCTGAGGACCTACTCCATCAAGCATTGGCCAATGACCAGGTTCCACTTCACCAAATTCTGTAAGTCTATACCCATTTATTCCCCACCACCCAAGTCCGAAAACAAGCATATTTGAAGTTGAATCCGGTGAATAAAAACCAAACTTATTATAATGATTAGCTACATAATGTCGTCTTCTTTTTGTAATCGTATTGCCGTACCGATCAAATGATGAGAAGAGGCCGATTCTGTGGAATGTATGATTAAGACCTGTTCTGCAGAAAAATTGAATATCACCAGATTCTAACCTGGATATCTTTTGTTGAGTCCTTCCTCCTTCGAAAGTGGTCGTGTAAAATAGTTCTATCGGTTCCGACCAGTGGATTCCGGTTGTATCATAAGCAGTTATTACGCTGTCCGGATTTCCTGAAGAGAATGAAAGCGATGGAATAAACAAAACAAGTAACAGCAGTATCTGGATGGGATACTTAAATAAAGGCGGGGAATATTTTAATAGTTTGCGCATCACGATCACCGTTCAAAGTAATGGCAATTAGTTTAAACTATATAGAACGAACAAAAGTGTCAAGTGCTGAAAGAATCAGCATATTTTAGATAGTAGATTATTTTACCTTTTAAAAGAAAAGCATCCAAGTTGTTGATCAAAATCTTATAAACAAACGACACTGGATCCCGCCTTACTCACTGGCGGACAAGCCCCGCTTGCGCGGGGACGACAACTCCTTACACCCGGTTATTTAGCTTTACATGCAAATTATTCTAATCCACGTAAAAAACCCCGATCCCGACTAATCGGGACCGAGGTCATGTATGTCAAATATTTTGGAATCTTTATTTCACGTACATCATCTTATGTACCGCGCTCCAGCCGGTTGCTGAGGCTGCACGGAGGAAGTAGATACCAGACGGGCCGGTCGCTCTCCAGGAGAAGCGGTGGTAACCGGGCTGCAGCGCATTGTTGTTCAATACCGCTACCTGGCGTCCCAGGATATCGTAAACCTCGGCATGGACAACCGCGGCTGTGGGAACAGCAAGCACAACCTGGACTGTCGGGTTAAACGGATTCGGGAAGATACCCGCGACATTCCATTTCGTCGGAACACCGGTAAACTGGTTTTCGTAAACCAGGGTATTCGGCTGGTAGGTCAGGGTGAAGTGTTCATCACATTCCACCTGGTCATCACCCGAAACTGCCACTACCCACCAATCACCTGAAACAACATCGTTCCAGTAAGTTGTTTCAAGAAGTAAGGGGATATTCACCGTGTATGTCTCTTCCTCAACACCTTCAACCATCAGGGTTGTATCAATGTTGGTATCACCGTCATCAAGTACCAGGTTGAGGTAGAAAGTATAGGTTACAACATCGCCCGGGTCCGGATCGGTTGATTCTTCCCAGGTGAACTCCTGGTCAAATGGATCCTCCAGGGTAATATCAGCACCGGTTTCCGGTGTCATCAGGGTAAATGGCGTTGGCGGGTCAGGTTCATTGACCGTAAACGACCAACCCATATCACCCGGATCAGCCCATGTTTCCATGTCAAATGTATCAGAAGCCTTCACACGCCAGTAGACGTCCATCTCATCAAAGTTCGCGTATAGATCGGTCACGGTATGCGAATTGGCCATTGTTGTAAACTCATTTACATCAATATCGAAGTTGCTGTCAGTTGACCACTGAAGGGTGTATGTAACTACATCACCATCATCTGGATCTGTTGAAACACCCCACGACAATTCAACTTCATCTTCAGTGATCGTAGATTCGTCTTCCGGGCCGGTCAGTGCAAATGCTCCCGGTGCTTCAGGAATATAAACGTCAACCGTCCAGGTTTCCGTTGACCAGGTACCGACGGTGTTGCTGTCCTGCGCCCTGACTTTCCAGTAGTAGGTTTCCTCGTCCAGCATCGCCGCGAGATCATACTCGGTGCCTTCAGTTACTTCGGCAGAGTCGAGGTTCAAGGAGAAGTCGGCATCAGTCGCCCACCAGACCCAATATGCTTCTATATCATCATCCGGATCAGCTTCCGCAGCTGCTTCCCAGGTGAGGGTAGTGTCACCTGTCCAGGTAACTGAACCGTCCGCAGGGGTAAGCAGGCTGAATGCGTTAGGAGCATTGGGAATATAGACATCAAATGACCATCCGTCTTCACCCGGTGATGCCCAGGTTTCGAGGTCGTAAGTATCAACTGCTTTTACACGCCAGTATAGCGTTATATCATCGGGCAATTCGTCAAGCTCGTTGTTGCCTGGGGGCATGTCGCCAAGGCCTACCTTAACAGAATTGACTTTACCACCGGGAACTTCCGGTAGATCATCGTTACCGTTCCTGATTCCACCGATACCTGCTAGTGCGTCTTCGAGGTCGGTAATCAGATATTCTGTTTCAACTGTTGTCGCCTGGTAATATGGATCAAACTCTTCGTCTATTGACCAATGGAGATGGTATGTTAACTGGTCACCGGGATCGGGATCGGTTGTTGCTGTCCAGGTGACGTTCACTTCATCTGTGTTTTCTACACTGCCATCTACTGGTGAAACCAGCTCAAAACCGTCAGCTTCAGGCGGTTCAGGCTGGAAGACAAGGATAGTCCAGGTTTCCGTTGACCAGGTACCGTTTGTGTTACCGTCCTGGGCACGAACCTTCCAGTAATATGTCATATCATCAATCATGCCGGTTAAATCATGGCTTGTACCATCGGTGACTTCTACTGAATCAAGGTTCTGGGTAAATCCGGCGTCAGTTGCCCACCAAACCCAATACGAATCAACCTGGTCATCGGGATCCGCTTCAGTTGCCACTTCCCAGGTCAGGGTTGTGTCACCTGAAACACAAACGGAAGCATCGGCGGGACCTAACAGGCTGAAGGGATCCGGTGGATCGATAATATAGATGGAGAATCGCCTGCCGGTAATTCCCGGGTTAGCCCAGGTTTCAAGACCGTAACTGTCAATTGCCTTCACACGCCAGTATATCGTTATATCATCAGGAAGTTCGTCCAGCTCCCCACCACCAAGCACCATATCGGCAAGGTCGGTGATAGCGTAAGTTGTAACATCCGTTTGCGCGGTATAGAAGACACCCAACGGATCATCAGTCCACTCGACCTGGTAAGTAATTTCATCACCGGGGTCCGGGTCTGTTGATGCTGTCCAGAAAACATTAACCGTATCATCATCAACTACTGCAAAATCAGCAGGAAGGAACAGGCTGAATGTTCCCGGTGGTTCGATTTCAAACACTTCGAAAGTCCAGGTCACAGACCAGGTTCCGATCGTATGGGAGTCCTGGGCACGTACCTTCCACCAGTAAGTTGTTTCGTCAATCAGGTTGGACAAGTCAAGTGTAGTGTCACCACCTGCAACCGCTGCCGAGTCAAGGTTCTGGGTAAAGCCGGCGTTGGTTGCCCACCAGACATGGTAAGTTATCGGATCAGCCGGATCTGGATCGGTTGTAGATTCCCAGACCAGGGTTGTGTCGCCGCTATAACAGGTAGCGCCATTGGCCGGGCTTAAGAGGTTAAAAGCACTCGGGGCAACACCTGTTAAAGTGAAATCCTGGGTGGTTGTGAGACCACTCTGGACATTAACGTTTTGTGCGGTTTCTGTGCTGAATCCAAGTAATGTAGCGGTAACATCATAGAAATTTTCACCGAGGTCCTCTACCAGGTAATCACCATTGACATCAGTAGATTCAACCTTGGTATGTGATGGTTCGCTGGCAATTGCTACTGTAATTTCCACGTTTTCAAGTGGATTGCCCTGGTCATCTTCTACGTAACCATCCAAGTCACCACCCGGATGACCAATTGTGTAAGACGTCTCATCAGGAAGAACGGACCAATCATCACCCGATGCTATAGTATTTCCAAGGTCACCTTGTGCATTTTCATACCCGGTAACAAAGTAAGGATCCAAATCATCCCTGGTATCCTCATAATTCAGAGATACCGTAGCGGCAATTGGATCAAGGACTATCTGCCCCGTTGGTCCATAACCAATACTAAAGAATCGAACTGCATCGAACTGGATGATGAATTTCCCATCCATTTCGCCCACATACACATTTCCTCCTGCAGGCTGATTCAGGTCCGTTGCATAAAGAGCAATAATATTATTCGGTTCATTCAGATTAGGAAATTCCGGCAGGAATAGAGAAGTGTCTACACTGCTGCTGAAAGTAATCCAGCCATTTGCACAAAGGCGGAAGCGGTCATGAACCTCACCGTTCCATTCAAAATCGCCAAAACCATAATCAGCAAAAACAATTTCAACGTTCTCGTTATTTTCTAATGGTATTTCTGTACCTGTACCGCTTATGTCATACCAGGTATATGTACTGGCGTTGTAAGGAATATCTTCATCTTCATGGTGGACGTAGTAAGTATACCAGGTGTCTGTACCTGCCGGTAATCGTCTTTCATTTGAATTCGCAGAGCCATCAACCGCAAGCAGGTGCCAGGCAATTTTGTCTCCAACATCCTGGAAATTGCCGGGAATCGTTGCCGAATATTCGTTGGGTGTACCTGTCGGGCTCATGGCAATTGTAGTCTGGTCTTCGACAGTTCCCAGGACGTCATGACCATAGGTAAGGTCGAAACTGGCAATTCCGGAAGGATCAGAAGCAAGGGCAACAATCGTTCTTGCCTGTCCTGCGAAATTTACTTCCGGATAACTTACGAGGGTTACTGCCGGAGGAATTCCTTCACCAGCTGTCTGGCCCAATACTTCAACATTGTCAACACTCCATGACCATGCCCATGTGCCACCATCGTCATAACGGAACCGGACTTTAACATCTGCTTCGTTTGCCGCCCATGCTGAAATGTCAAGGTAGGTTGGATATTCTTCAATATCATCGGTATATATAGTCGCGTTTGTCCAAGATGTTCCTCCATCAGTGGAAACATCAACTGCCGCAAAATCACTTACACCTTCATTCGTGAAATAGTTGTCAAATGCAAGAGTAACAGTGTTATAACCCAGGGTACTGAAAGATGGGCTTATCAAACGTTCGTCGATATGCGCCACGAAATCCGAATAAACATACATATACGGTGGCTCAAGGCTTCCAAATGCAAAAGTTTCCGCATACCACGCATCACCAACATTATCACCGGAATCTTCAACTGTCCAGCCTACGGGCAGCCCGGGATCAAAGTCTTCGGATGGGAAAAGGATATCATCAAGTTCATTAAAACCACCCTGGTTGTTTCGATCACCAGATACCCTGGGGAAGCTTGATTGAAAAATGACATTATATGGTACACCCTGCGCTCGCAATTGTCTTGCTCGCTCCATCTCCGCTTCAGAATGGAGACGGGGGCTTGCAAATAGTGTCGCTGACCAGATAAACAGCAACACTAATATTGAAATAGAAACTATCCGCATTGCTTTCATGATAACCCCGCTTATGTTAATAAGTAATAAATATTTACCTAAACCTTCATGCTTGTCTATACCAAGCACAATAATTCAAGCTGTATAAGATGATATAAATTGACTTTTTACTGCAATGTGATACTTGTCATACTAAAGTGTGACGTGCCAGCACTAACCTGGAAAAATTCGCTTATGTCCTATGTTTTCAATACCATACTCGGACTCAAAGAGTTTTAATCAGTCTCCCTGCAGCAACCGGTATTTTATTACAAAACTTAATGTCAACCTGTATCGTCCTCAGTTTTATAAGATGAGGAACTGGATTGAGCCTTCGCAAGACCTTGCGGAAAGTAATGTTCAGCAGTGAGGGAATTTCTTCTAATTACGGCTCTGATGACTCCATTTTCAATGAAAAGCCGAAAACTTGCCAGGGAAAAATTTGTCGTTAATAATCAAAAAAATATTGAACAGTAAAAAAGCCCCGCAATTTGCGGGGCTTAAATATTGGAACATATAGAATTATTAACGAACCAGCACTACTTTTTGCATTACGTTCATCTTGCCTGCAACCTGTGCATGAACAAAATAGATACCGCTTGAAAGGTTGGAAGCGTCAAATACCAGGTTGTTGTAACCTGCGGAATAACGTTCATTTGCCAGTACAGCTACCTGCTGACCGATAACGTTATACACGTTTACCTTCAGCCGTGCTGCTTCAGGCATACTGATGGTCACTGTAGTAGCAGGATTAAACGGATTTGGATAGATGCTCTTAATTCCGAAATCACTCGGTAAAGCTAATGATGATACTTCCGGATCAATCCTCAGCTCATCCCAGCCGCCATAGGTCCAGCCTTCAAGACCAATTTCTGTCGGAGCTGTATCCAGCTCTTCGCCGGGAAGCTTTTCAAGGGTGAAGCTATCCGTATCATCAATGATATCAGGATAGGTACCGATATTGGCGATGTATGTGTAAATACCGGGTTCAATCGGGGCAGGTACGTTCTGGTATGGGGCTACACTGATCGTGTAGTTCGCCGGTACATCAAGGCCGGGAATGTAAACTGCAGGTCCGTGGAGTGTCCCATCCGGGAACAGAACCATCGTCCAGGCATCGTAATAATAAGTCTCGTCAAGGGGATTATTAACTGCCACACCGTAACGGAACTCACCGCCTTCAGCCGGTATTTCTATCGGTGTATCAAATGGTGTTAACGTCACACTCGGATAAACAGGTATATCAACGCTGAATGTCCAGACCTGGTTCGACCATGTGCCTTCGGTATGAGTGTCTTCAGCAAGTACCTTCCACCAGTAGGTTACACCATCTTCTAAACCGACGATATCATAAGTAGTCGCGTCCCCGGCATCGAAAATATTCAGGTTTTCAGTAAATAATTCATCCGTTGCCAGGTAGACGGTGTAATTGATGGGATCCTCGGGATCAGGGTCGCTTGTTGCTTCCCACTCAAGGGTGACATCCGCGACAAGAAGGGTAGTACCATTTCCAGGACTCAGCAGGTCATATGGATCTGGTGGAATCGGGTTAAGTACAAAATCAAAGATAGTATCAACAAGAAGATCTATTCCGGTATATGAAACAGTTTCATAGCCAAGATATGATGCGGTAATTTCGTAACTATATGTGTCATTATATGCAAGGTCATCAAAGCTGTATGCACCAGCAGCATCAGTTGTTCCACCGGCCTGAACCATGACTGGAACAGTTGTATAAAGTTCAACTAACGCACCTTCGATGGGTGTAGCGTCAGGATCTGTCACGGTACCTGAAACCAGGGGAACCAACCCGGGGGCGCCCAAACGATAAGATGTTTCAGGAACAAGATTGCCCCAATCTTCAGTAAGGAGAATGGTATTGCCAAGATCACCATATTCGTTTTCATAACCGATCGTTAAAAACTGCTCCCATTCTGGTTCTGATTCCATGTAGTTTAAATATACCCTGTGCTGAGGTCCATCCACGGGATCCTCCTGGAAAGGATCCAGAACTATCTGGCCTGTTGGGCCGTAAGCGTGCGTATAGAAACGCATGTTGTCCCACTGGATGATCATCTTTCCATCAATGACATCAACAAACACCCTGCTTTCATCTTCCCATGTCCTCAGGTCGGTAGCAAACAATGCGACAACATCATTCGGTTCGTTTGCATCGGGGAATGCCGGGAGGTACAAGTCTGTTCCTTCGTAGCCGCTGAAAGTAATCCAACCGTTTGTGCAGACACGGATCCTGTCGTAGGCTACTCCATGCCAGTTAAAATCTCCGAAACCATAGTCCGCTAAAACAACTTCAACGTTTGAGTCGTTATCAAGCTCAAGTTCAGTTCCACCTGTTGCGTCACGCCAATAGTAATGATGTGTGTCCCAGGGAATATCTTCGGAAGGATCATGGACATAATAGCTGTACCATGAGTCCGCTTCCGCGGGAAGTCGTCTTTCATTGGCGTTAAATGAACCGTCTATAGCCAGGAGATGCCAGGCAATCTGGTCACCGGGATTCTGGTATCCGCCGGGAATAACTGCTGAATATTCGTCCGGGTTGCCTGTCGGAGTCATTGCTACTGTCGCCTGATCTATCACTGTGTCGCCTGAGTAACGGCCATAAGTTAGATCGAAGCTGGCAATTCCGGAATCATCTGTAGCTGTAGCAACAACGGTTGCATCATTGGAGTTGTAATTCACCTCTGGATATGATAAAAGCGTAACTTCCGGCGGGATCGCTTCACCATCGGCGATTGCCTCAACCGCGACATTATCAACAATCCAGTACCATCCCCAGACATTGTTGTCGTAATACTGGAAACGAACCTGGACATCTGCTTCGTCAGCTGCCCATGCCGATATATCCAGGTAGGTTGGGTATTCTTCTATGTCGGCCGTATATGTAACTGCATTATCCCAAGTTGATCCACCGTCGGTTGAAACATCTACCGCGGCATAGTCACCAAGGCCTGCGTTTACATGCAGATTATCGAATGAAAGGGTGATAACGTTGTATCCCTCGGTGCTGAAAGAGGGGGTTATAAGACGTTCATCAAGTAGACCAAAGGGATCGGAATAAACGTACATATATGGGGGTGTAAGATCGCCAAAGGGGAATGACTCCGCATACCAGGAATCCCCAAGATTATCTCCAAGGTCCTCTACAGTCCACCCTAATGGTAACCCAAGATCGAAACCTTCCAATGCAAAAACTACATCGTCAAGTTCGTCAACCGGACCTGGTACATCCTGGGTTCTTACAATACTTGGATAACTGGATTCAAGGTAGAGAGTGTGAGGTAGTTCCGGGCTTCTGATTTCTGATAACTGATTTTTTTGTTCCATAGAAAACAGTGCCGTTGTTCCCGCAACAAGGAAACAAAGCACGATTAAATACACAACCGGCCTGAACTTCATTTTAAACCTCCAGCAGTTGTTAATCTATAATTAATATTTGTTTATCATCTCTCCCGGATTTAATAATCTATTGATCAACCATGCAAGGAATTTCCGGAGTTATCCAACTTAAAATTGGATATAGTTATAGCGTATCCAAATTAATCCAAATTCTTTGAATACTCTTTGGGGATTCTTTGAATTTTCGGCTTTTGAAAATTAATATAAAGTGTCTCCGAGAGTGTTTAAGTGTTCATACCTTTTCCATTCAGATGTTGTATTTGAATTGTAAGCGATTTACCTGAATCTTGTGTTTTACGTCGGTTTTCGATCCTCAAAAACTACAGATTATTTCTAACCAACCGGCACCGTCATTTAAAGATTATGCCGATAATGCTATTGCAAGTTGAAATAGTGGTATTTATGTTTTCATCACCTAACAATGCGAAAGAGAGAAATCCATGCCTGAAGAAATAAATATTGACGGTGTTTACAGCCCGTCTGAAGAAGTTGTTGCCCGTGAAATTGAGGGTGTAATCATCCTGGTTCCGTTGACGTCCGGAGTGGGTGATATGGAAGACGAATTGTTTACTCTGAACGATACCGGCAAAGCAATATGGGACTTGCTTGACGGGAAACGCAGCCTGCGAGAGATAACCGGCAACCTTGCGGAGGAATATTCATCAGAGCCCGATGTACTCGAGGAAGATATCCTGGGATTCGCCAATGAACTTTTCGAAAGAAAAATCATTTCACCTGTTGACATCCAGGCGGATGCAGGTTCATGACGCCAGCCTCAAAAGAATGGCATACTCCTTTCTGTTCAAGCCTAAAACATGATCTCACGGAACGGGAGATCATCGCTGTAGCTCGTGGTATTCTTGACCAAGGCAGTCGTTTCCGCTGCAGGGTTCAGGGCAGCAGTATGTGGCCATTTCTGCGAAGCGATGACTGGGTTATAGTGGAAAGTGCCGTAATGACATCGATAAAACAGGGCGATATTGTTGTTTTCACACCAGCAGAGAATTCTCGTTTAGTCATTCACAGGGTTACCGGTACCAACGGGAACCAGGTAAATATCAAAGGTGACAACACCTCCCCCGACGGTTCGTTTGACCGCGACTCGATCATCGGAAAAGCAGTAATGATAGAACGTCATGGGAAAAAAATATATCCCGGAAACAACCTGGTCCAACGTTTGATCCTGCTTTTAACCAGATTTAAGCCCGCTTCTTTCTTTATTTTTCCATTTATCAACATCTTCAGCGGTATCAGAAGCGAGGGAACACGATGAAAGATCGTTACGTTTCCAGCCTGCCATTATCTGAATTCGACCTTTGGAGTAAAGTCGGACAGAGTCGTGTATTATCCAATATTACATATGAACTGACACCACGCTGCAACCTGGACTGCAAACACTGCTACATCAATCTCCCTGCCAACGATTCCAGGGTCAGGTCAAATGAATTATCATTAGAAGAGATAACAAAAATCGCAAACGACGCTATTGACCTGGGTACATTATGGTGGCTGCTATCGGGTGGTGAGCCTCTCCTCCACCCTCAGTTTGAAGAAATAATGATCATGTTGAAAGAGAAGGGATTTCTTGTCAGTGTTTTTACAAATGCTGCCATTATTTCGAATAAACACATAGATCTTTTTAAGGAGTATCCTCCTAGAGACATTGAGGTTACGGTATATGGTGTAACGGAAGAGACATATGAAAAAATCAGCCGGAAAAAGGGAAGCTACAAAGCGTTCAGATGTGGGCTTCAGAAACTGCTCGATAACGGCATCAGGGTCAGGTTAAAAGCCATGGCACTGCGTTCGAATTTTCATGAATTCCCTGAGATAATTAAATTCTGTAAAGAGACAACGAAAGATTTTTTCCGCGCTGATCCAATGCTCCACCTCAGGTATGATCTTGATCCGGAACGAAACGAAGAGATAAAATCAGAACGTCTCGAAAAGGGTGATGTTCTTAAACTGGATGCCATGGACTCCACCAGGAGCGAAGCGCTGGCTTTAAACTGTCCGAAACCGGCAGAGGAACCGGTTATAAAGGTTTCGGATAAATTATTTACCTGTAATGTTGGAAAAAACAGCGCTGTAATCGGATATGACGGCAAACTCCGTCCTTGTTCCTCACTGATCCATCCTGACTTCCAGTATGACTTAAAAAAAGGCCGTTTGAAAGACGGTTGGGAGAATTTTATCCCCAAGGTCCGGGAGATGCGAATCGAACGTGAATCGTTACAGGGGACTTGTGGATCTTGTAACCTGTTTAATCTCTGTTTATGGTGCCCTGCTCACGCATATCTTGAAACCGGCAATCTTGAAGCAGACATTCCCGGATTCTGCCAGATTGCACACGCTCGCCAGGACAATGCGCTAAATAATATTGCTGAATGAGTCGTAATATATAGTAGGATCATTCGGTGACTTCGTATTAATCGTTGAGTTATATTGATTACTTGTTGCTTGGACATTTTGCAAGTATATTTGGGTTTGATTACAATTCACAGATTTTTATTTTATTATATAGAATTATTCGGAGATTATGATGGACAAGAAGCAATGGGAGCGGCCAAAATTGTTGGTGCTTGTTCGTGCCAAGCCAGAGGAGAGCGTTTTAGCATCATGTAAAGACGGCGAATCCGGGCGTGGCGCTTCAGCTGCCGGGTGCTACCAGCCAGACCGTGTAACACCATGCACCGCGCAAACCGCCAGCTAGGGGAATACTCCCGTGTGCTCATTTCCGAATCACAGGAAAGAATCTTTTGCAAAGCGAACCTCCTCTCCGCCAGAAGCTTCTTTCCGCCTTCCGTCTCGCCCATGCAGTTCGACTTGTCTGGCAATGCGGATCGCGATGGATGCTTGCCAGTCTCGCCCTGATTTTTATACAGGGCCTGCTTCCGCTGGCATTACTATACCTTATTAAAAAAATTGTTGATGAAGTTTCATCCGGGTTAAACAGCCCGGATCCTGCTGCTTCATTCAACAGGATCATGATTTTTATCGGATTAGCAGCCGGTGTCGCTCTCCTCGAAGCACTGGCACGTTCTCTTTCAAACCTGGTGCAGGAGGGGCAGGCTCTTCGCCTGACAGACCATGTCCAGTCAAAAATTCATGACCAATCTATTAATGTCGATCTCTCCTATTATGAAGACGCAAGCTACCATGACTCACTGCACAGGGCACAGAAAAGCGGAGCCTACCGCCCTACCCTGATAGTTCAAGGATTACTCAATACCATCCAGAACTCAGTTTCGCTGCTGGCAATGATCGGTCTCCTGTTTGTGTTTCACTGGAGCCTTTCAATTTTGTTGTTAATAGCCGTAATTCCCGGAACAATCGTAAAGATCCGCTACGCAGATGAACTATTCAGCTGGGAGCAGAAGAGTACCAAAACGCAACGGCTGGCAGCAGCTTTCGACTGGATACTCACATCCATCGGTTACGCAAAAGAAATTCGTCTCTTCGGGCTTGGACATCTATTCCGTGACAGGCATAAGGAATACAGGGACAAACTGCGGAATGAACGTCTAAACATTGCGAAGGTTATGGTTAAAAGAGATCTGTTTGCACAAACGGGTTCAGTACTCCTGGTTTTTGGTTCATTCGCATTAATTGTCTACAGAACTGTGGTGGGAATGATAACGCTTGGTGATATGGTGATGTTTTACCAAGCCTTTCAACGATCCCTGACTTACCTGAGGGGTTTACTTGGCAGCCTGTCTTCCCTTTATGAACACAACCTCTTCCTGGCAAACCTGGAGAAGTTTTTATCACTCGAACGTAAGATCCCGGAACCAGAGAAGCCTGCTCTTGTTCCGGTTCCGCTGAAAGAAGGAGTTTCATTCAAGAATGTGAATTTCGCCTATCCAAATTCAACAAAAACTGTACTGGATAACGTTGAATTCAAAATTGGTAAAGGCGAAGTTGTTGCACTTGTAGGAAAAAACGGGTCGGGGAAAACAACCCTGGTTAAAATGTTGTGTAGATTTTATCAGCCCGATGACGGAGAAGTACTTATAGATGGGCTGGATTTAAAATCATTTGACCAGGTTGAGTGGAGAAGACAACTAAGTGTAATATTCCAGGATTACGCCCAATATCCTTTCAGCGCTTACGAGAACATCTGGTTTGGAAATATTGATCTGCCAAGGGGTGATGGCGCAGTAGAGGATAAAGCCAGGCTTACCGGTGCACATGAAATTTTATCGGCGCTGCCGGGTGGATATGATTCGATTCTCGGTAAACAATTCGAGAACGGTTCGGAATTGAGTACCGGCGAATGGCAGAAAGTGGCGTTGGCAAGGGCTTTTGTTCGTGACGCACAGTTAGTCGTACTCGATGAACCGACCAGCGCAATGGATGCCCGGGCGGAATATGAAGTCTTTAAAGGTTTTAAAGAGATTCTCAACGGAAGAAGCGCTCTAATCATAAGCCATCGGTTTTCTACGGTTCGTATGGCTGACCGCATCCTTGTTATGGACAATGGAAAGATTACGGAGAACGGTACCCACGAGGAACTATTAAACAAAAATGGTACATATGCGAACCTGTATAAAATACAAGCCGAATGGTATAAATGACCTTCCAAAGATGTTAGCTGTGGTTAACAATGAAAAATGACTCCACAAAATACGCCCTCTACGAAATTGCCGGGATCACGTTAAAAATTGAGTCAGACATCCCCATTACTGACAATACGTTCAACAACAAGCTGGATACGTTCAGGGTTGACAGCCCGGGTGAGGACGTTTTTACAATAAACCATCATTTTGGATTACCGCCGTTTACTCCAGATAGTATCGGAATTGAAAAAACCCGTATTGGGCCCTGGGCTATTTTCAACAACAACGACTTTATTATCTATGTCAGCAAAGGCAGAGAAGACAAGTTAGACCTTAAAAATCAACAGGTGATGGTGATTCCGAACTCAGACAGCAAACTGGACTTGTACCAACCGGAAGAACTGGTAGAGCATTTCGCAGACGGCCAATTCAACTCACTGACTATCATGCCGTCAGACCAGATTTTCCTCGCTCGACTTCTGGCAACACGAGGAGGTTGCTACCTGCATTCAGCAGGAATCAAAATTAACAACAGGGGACTGCTTTTCGTTGGTCATTCGGACGCGGGTAAATCAACAATTTCGTCGCTTTTGAGTGATTATGGTAAGATTCTATGTGATGACAGGATGATTGTGCGAAAGTGGCCGGATGAATTTAAAATCCACGGCACATGGCATCATGGTGATGTTCCTGACATCTCCCATGAAAGTGCACCTTTGAATGCAATGCTGTTCCTGGAACAGAGTGAAGAGACCAGGCTTGTACCTGTGGATGACCGCCAGGATTCTCTACGCAGAATCCTTCCCTGCCTGATTAAAGCCTACTCAACCTCGGGGTGGTGGGATAAAACTTTGTCAACTGTTGAATCAATCGTCGCTCAGACTAAATGTTATATCTTCCGTTTCTGTAAAGACAAATCCGCTTCTGAAGCAATTTTGAATTTTATTGAAGACCAAGATGAATAAGAATAAATACAGTGAATCTGTCAGTGTGGCCAAAACGGATTTATGGCAGAGAATAAATCCTTTACTGCGATCTCTCGACCTTGTTTTGACTGAAAGATGCAATAATAATTGTATTCATTGTTGTATCAACCTGCCGGAAAACGATGAAGAAGCCAGGAGAAGAGAACTAAGTGCAGTAGAACTGAAGACGATACTTGAGGAAGCGGCAGGGCTAGGCTGCCTGATGGTAAGAATGACCGGCGGTGAACCGTTAATACGTGACGATTTCGAAGAATTATATCTCCATGCCCGTAAGCTTGGTATGAAGATCCTGCTTGCAACAAATGCCACCAGGATTAATGATCATTTTGCCGATCTGTTTTCAAATATTCCGCCACTGGTACCTATCCAGGTAACCCTTTACGGGATCACGAAAAAGAGTTATGAATCTGTTTCCCGATTGCCCGGTTCATTTAACCAGGCAATGAATGGAATCAACTTGTTGCTGGAAAAAGACGTCCCATTTCTGATCAGGGGTGTCCTGCTGCCAACAACCAGGGACGAGATTAACGGCTATAAAGAACTAGTTAATAAAATACCCCGGATGGAAGAGAAAGACCTGGTTTTTACCGAACTGCTGGATAAACGGTGCCGTTGTGATTCGGACAAGATCAATAGAAGAATTGAAAAATTAAGAATCCCTCCTGAAGAATTAATCAACCTGACCCTGGAAAACCAGGAAAATTATGTCGAGAACACCCGCGAATTCTGTTCAAAGTTCGCAGGCCCTCCCGGAGAAAAACTGTTTGCATGTGGCGCGGGAAGCGCAAGCGGTGCTATCGATCCCTACGGATATTTTCATCCATGTTCATTATTGTTGACCGAAAAAACAGCTTATGATCTAAAGAGTGGATCTATAAAAGACGCTTTGGATAACTTCTTTCCTTCATTGCGAAAAGAATCGGCGGAGAACCCTGAATATCTTGAGCGCTGCGCGAGATGTTTCCTCAAAGGATTATGCGAACAGTGCCCTGCAAGATCATGGTCGGAGCACGGCACTCTCGATACTCCCATCGAATACCACTGTTCAATCGCTCACGCCAGGGCACGAACGCTTGGATTAATCAGAAAAGGGGAAAAAGGTTGGGAAGTGTCTGACTGGAAACAGAGGCTTGATTCAGCAGGCAAGGAAAAGGATCAAAAGCGGGGTTGACAATAGAGGGCAACTTTTTTAAGCTTCGGGAACACAACCTGTCATTTCGTTATACATTTATTATCATTGTCTTAATGTATACAATCCGGGGGAGTCAAGTTAACAATGCCGATCGATGAAAATTTCAAAAAGATCCTTATGGAAAACGCCAGGGATGAGGAAGCCTATAAAAAATTATCCAAGGCTTATGAACAGATAAATGAACCTGAATCAGACAATCAAATTAAAGAGAGTGGTGAGGATAGTAACAACGAAATAGATAAAATTAGAGAAAACCTGATCAAGAAAGAAAAAAAGCTTCAAGAACTCAAATATGAAGTCGCCAAGAAAAAGAAAGAATTAGATGAAAAACATCAGAAGGTCATCGCTCACAGGAAAATCATCGAAGACGTCCGCCGTCAATTGAAGGAGGACAAGGCAGATCTGCAGCAGGAGATCGACAAATACATAAAAAACTACGGAAACAACCCATTTAAACTCAGGATCATCGATTACCTCTGGAACGGAGAGATTACTCTTGAAGAAGACGGATGCGTAAGGACTATCAGTTCTGCCGCCGCAAAATCGATTAACTGCAATGTAGATGAGGTCATCGGGAAACATGTTGAATACCTTGCGGATGACAGGGTGTTGATCCTCGATGAAAGCACTAGTGACACTACCGAAAAACCGATCGAATTTTCGGAAAAACCTGTTGAACCAGAAAGAGCGACGGGCAAAATATTAATCGTCAATGAATCACGTGACACAAGAGATCACCTGGTTTATATACTAAAAACTCTTGGTTACGAAACCATAACAGCCGGCTCTCCCGAGGTTGGTATTCAAAAATCTATCCTGCATAAACCTGACTTGATCATATCTGAATTTGTTTTCTCGGGCCGCGGTAGTTTCCAGGTTATCAACAAATTGCACGCATCTGAAGAGACAATGGACACTCCGGTATTAGCCACCCATTTGAAATCAGTCTCTTCTAATCCGGTGGTACTTGGGGTAGTTGACTTTCTCGGGCAGCGAGTCACGGAAAAAATGATCCGTGAGATACTTGAACGTTACGACATTAAAAGTGGTGACAGGGTTTTAGTTGTTGATAATGACGAGGGACGCAATAAACTCGCTTTGAAGGTATTGCAGGATAATTCAATAGAAGCTGCTATTGCATCCAATACCCTCGAGGGAGCAGCAAAACTGGCCGAATTTACACCGAACCTTGTAATCATCAGTCTTTTACTCCCAGGTTTTGAAGGTTTTAAACTACTATCTGACCTTCGGTTATCTGAACAATTTATTTCGTTGCCTGTTATATTGATCGGATCAGACACTATTTCGCATGCTGAACTGAAACAACTACTGCCGGACTCAGGCGACACATCAGGAATTCAGCAGGATAACGAAACACTTAAAACTATCATCAAAAAACTGGCAGGCCATTATATTGCAGAAAGATAAACTAGGTGAGTTCAGGACAATATTCCGTGAAAGCCTAAGTGTTCAGCTCAGGCTTTTAAAAGAGGCTCACTCTGCACACAAGAATGGTGATCTCGACGCCACAGAAGACCTGCGAAAAATAGCGAGAGATTTGAGGCGAACTGCCGGCAGGTACGGATTTCCCGAAATCAGTCGTGCAGGTAATGAACTCGAGCTGGCCTCGGGTGATGCTGTCAATATTAATACCCAGCTCCTGGTCAAAATTATCGAAAACTCAATTGGGACCACTAATTCAACAAAAACCAACGTATTGATATTGTCGCATGATACTAAACTCGCCTCATCACTTTTCAAAGCATTGGAAAAAGACGACAGAAAAATTTCCGTTTTTTTGAATGCGCGTGAAGGCCAGGACGCCATTCAACAGACTCGATTTGAATTGATCATCCTTGATGTTTATCTGCCGGAAAGAGATGGAAGAGAAATACTACGAGACTTGCGGCAGAAAACCCTCTCAGCAGCTGTCCCGATAATTATTATTGGGAATGGTTTTTATCCTGTTCTGGAAACAGAATGTCTCGCTCACGGTGCTGACGCATATATTAATTCGAAAGAACATATTGAAGACATTCTGAAAACTGCTGAATCGTTTTTAGCACCTTCAAAATTAAATCGTCTCTCCCACATAGATGAACTTACAAACCTTCCAAATCGCGCGTATTTAGGGGAAGTCTACACAAGGACAATTTCCAGATCTGAACGAACAGGGAAACCATTTGCTATTGCGCTTATTGAGATAGATAAATTCTATTCCATCAAGGATGTCCATGGAACAAGCTTTGTAAGTGATATTATCACAAGAATTGCCGATAATATTCAAAACTCTTTACGAAAGTATGATTTTGCCGCAAGGGTAAGAGAAGACCAGATTGTGATACTATTCCCCGATACTTCTGCGGAACTTGCCATAGCCGTTGTTAACAGAATCCAGGAGAATATTTTTGAGGAAAGTTTTACATCACCGGGTGATCAGCTATTTAAAGTACAGGTTTCCGCCGGAATACAGGAAATAATCCAGAACACCACCCTTGAGAAGGCGATTTCAGGATCACAGTATTACTTGATGTTGGCGAATTTAAAAGGGACTGGAGAGGCTTACGCTCCATGTTTTCCGGCATCAATGCCGGGTAAATCTGTTATGTTTATGGGCAGTGACGGTATCATGGCGGAACTTATAAACCAGGCTCTAAACAAGGAAAAGCTTGAGCACACCTGGATCAATCGTTATGGAATCGCAGAAGTGACAAAGAGCTTGCCTGATATCCTGATTCTCGACTTGAGCGATCCGATGAAAAAGGGATTTGATGTCTTGAAAACAATTCGCAAACAAAAGCTGCGGAAAGAGGTTCCTATCCTAGCACTGGTTGAAAAAGGATATTTTGAAGATGTGAATTACGCCCTGGATGCAGGGGTGGATGATTATATTTTTAAGCCATTTATTTCAGACCTGTTAGCCCAGAGAGTAATTCACCTTTTAAAGAAACATATTAAACACAACTAATCAGCTTACTACTGCCCCGCTGTATATCTATCCAGCCAATCGCCCCATTCTTTTAAATAATGTTCCGTATGTGCCGGTTTCCTGAAGCTGTGAGGTTCATCTGGATAAACGTAGAACTTTACTTCACAACCCACGTCACTCAGGGCACGATATAACATTACTCCCTGTCCAAAGGGGATTCTTTTATCGTTCTCTCCATGGAAAATCAGTGTTGGTGTGGTAGCGTTTTTCAAGTAACGGAAAGGGCTTGAACGATCGAATGTTTCAGTCTGTTCCCAGGGATTACCTTTAAATTCCCATTCCGCCGCTATTCCCCTGTTAACGTCTGAGTGGGCGTAATTGCTGACTGCGTCAACTTCACCGGCTCCTATTACCGCGGCTTTAAATTTATCAGTGTGTGATATCGCCCATGCGGTTATATATCCTCCCCAAGACCAGCCACCAATCACCAGTTTTTCAGGATCTGCCTTATCTTCGTCCACCAGGAGATTAATTCCGGACTCGATGTCAATCCATTCGATCTCTCCCAATCTTCCACGATTGGCAGCGTAGAACTCTCGTCCATAGCCCAGCCCTCCTCTATAATTCGGACGAAAAACTGCATAACCGCGTGAGGCGAAATAAACAGACCATCTTGACCAGCTCTCCCTGTCTACGCCATCAGGTCCACCATGGGGAAGTACCAGCATCGGTTCCGGGGTACCGGGAGTATAGCCCGGTGTGTGCAGCAATAGTCCTTCTATTTCAATTCCCTCACTGTTTGTCCATCGCACTGTTTCGAGATTACCGACTGGCCAATCTTTATCGTGCGGATTAATGTCAACAAGAGTTCGAAATCGCTTTTTCCCATCTTTTAAATCAACGATTGTCGGGTTGGGTGGGTTACGCCAGGTGGATGACTGGCAGACCAAATACCTGCCACTCGAGTCGAGAACCAGGTCGTTGTGAAATTCGCGACCCTTATATCCCAAATCCTGGAATGTTTTTCCATCTCTTGAGAGCAGGTACAGTATCGATTTTGTTTTTTCAATGATGTGAGCATACAATCCTTTGGAATCGTGTGTCCAGCTATAATTGTATATAGTTGGATCGAGTTGCTCGGCGGCGTTTAACTTGTTTTCGCCTTCAAGCTCGTGGACGACAAGGGTGTTCATCAGGCTGAGTGTGTTTTCACCTTTCAGGTATGACACATATTGACCGTCGGGAGACCATTGTATGCCTTCGAATATTCCCGGTGTTTCTTCCAGGATTTTAACATCAAGACCTGATTGTGCATTGACAATTTTAGGGACCTGGCTGAGAGTTGCGTCGTAAGGATCGCCCGACTCGCTAACGACTACTGCAAAATTGCGCGTGTCGGGAGACCAGTCAAAATCGACTACATGTTCATCATCCGAGGTAACCGTTATTGGTAAGCTGTCATCGATGTAAACCATGTATAATCGTTCCATCGGGAACTCTGTACCGAATTCATAAACCCCTGCATTTTTCCATCCATTTTCTTTTTCGACTTCTGTTTTCGGGATTTCAGCTGTGAAGGCAAACATTCTTCCTTCAGGTGACCATTCGAAAGAGGTCGGCTCTAGCTCTCCTGTGTCTATCCACCAGGCTTTCTCTCCATTAAGAGGAAGAATATAGATTCGCTTTTTGCCCTGGTTTTTCTTTAAAAACGCAACCCTGGTTCCATCTTTCGACCAGCGTGGGTGGCTGGGAAAACTGTTTCCGGATGTTAACTGCTGAAGGCCGGTTCCGTCCCTGTTTACCATATACAACTGCTTCTCTTTCGTCCAGCCCCCTTCCTCATCATCCTCGCTCCAGGTAGCATCCTCATCAAAACTATAGGAGGTCAGGAGGTAGATAACCTTGCTGCCGTCCGGTGATATACGTACGTCGCTTGCTTTGCTTAACGAGGCGATATCACGAGCAGTAGGCGCCAGTGTATCGTCAGCAGCGAATGAAAAGACGGAACAGATTGAACACAGAAGTAAAACGGCAAATAAAGTGAATGTTTTCGGGGCAAAACAGGGAATGTGTTTCATCTTGTATCTCCATTTGGAAACAGGTTGATGCAAGATATAAAACGGGAGCAGATAAAAAAACAGCCCGGTACTTTCCTACCGGGCTACAAAATCTTTTTGCCTGTTACGAATTCAGCAAATTATTCGGAGGATAAACTAATCCTGGAGAAGTCTACCTCCCAGGTGTTTCGAGAGGAATTTTTCGGCTCTTTTGTAAAAATCAAGCCGGTTTTCGGGACGAGCGAAGCCGTGTCCTTCGTTTTCATAAACAACATATTCTACCTCGAGATCGCGTTCCCTCATGGCTTTTACAAAACTATCCGACTCCTCAATTTTGATACGCTGATCGTTCGCTCCCTGTGCATATAGCAGGGGAACCCTGATATTGTCTACATGGAAATACGGTGATCGGGTGCGAAGAAATTCTATGTCCTTTTTATCCGTTTCGTCCCATTCCTCTTCAGGTTTTAACTGACCTTCCTTGGGACCACTTTCATATCTTGGTACTCTGCCAACCCGGACATCCATAACCTTGCGGAAAGCTTCCCAGTATGGGGGAATGGCACCAAGCCATTTTTCCAGGTTTGCCGGGGCAACACTGGCAACTGCGGCACGGTATAGGTCGGGTGTAAAAGTAATCCCTGCCAGGGTTGCGTATCCACCATAACTTCCGCCGAATATTACAACCTTTTCCGGATCTGCAATTCCCTGGTCAATTGCCCACTGGACTCCATCAGTGAGGTCATCCTGCATCTTTGCGCCCCATTCCCTGTCGCCGGCGTTGACAAAATCTTTGCCATAACCTGTTGAACCACGGAAATTGACCTGAAGGCAAGCATAACCACGATTAGCGAAAAACTGGGGCTCCGGATCATACAGCCAGATATCCCTGCTCCATGGCCCTCCGTGAACATTGAGGATCATTGGACCGGGACCATTCCAGTTCTTCGGAAGGGTGAGATAACCGTGAATTTCAAGGCCATCACGGCTGGTAAACTCGATGGGTTTCATGTTCACCAATGGCCTGCCAATCAGCTTTTCACGATGGTTGAACATGAAACTCAACTTACCGGTGTTACGATCGTAGTAATAATACTTAACAGGACCATCATCAAAATGGTAGCTGATCAACCACTTGCTGTCATCAAGAGTTCTGTCTTTTATATAAAAATCACCTGGTGTTTCTGACCGGATTATTTCAAAGTCCTTTTCTACCCCGGGATCGAGAACTTCCCACTCGATCCTGTCACGACGGTATTGTACTGCCTGGATAGTATGTTCTGTTGGATGTATCGTGATACCTGCAACATCATACTTGTTTTCCTTGTCCACAGCTATAACTTCGGATTTCTCTGTCTGGCAATTATACTGTAAAAGGGCACCGGTGTTGCGATTTCGGCTGTCGATTATATACAGACTGTTATTGTCCGCAGCGTAGGAGAGCACATTACTGTTTACCAGGTCTTCCGAACCCCAGTTGATCTTCTCCTGGTAGGGACCACTGCCGCCACCACGCAGCAACAGCGATGACCCGCCGTCTTCATTAATTCTTAAATATCCCCTTATCGTTAGCGAATGATCTACCACCCACCTTGTCACAGCCTGTGGAGATTCCTCAACCATCTCCATCTCGCCGGTACGAGTGTTGAGGACATAGACATCGTAAACACGTTCATCACGTTTATTCATTCCGATGAGGAATTCATCGGGACGTTCAGGAATTGCTGCTATCAGCATTGCACGAACTGAATGTTCTACAGTGGGATCTTCCGGGGTAAGTGGCAGCACTTCATTGGTTATTACATTTACGGAATAAACACGGTAATTTTCATCACCATCCTGGTCCTGGACATATAACACCTGCTCACCATTATAAGCCCAGTTATAATATTTTATGCCACGGCCTGTATCAAATGTGACCGGCTGGTCGTCTTTAGTGCCGGCTGTTCGTATCCAGATATTGAGGACATCATTGTGCGGAGCAACATAGGACAGGTATTTACCATCAGGAGATAACTGGGGAGCAACTTTATCCGGGTTTCCGAATAAAACCTCGAGCGGTATTAACTCTACGTCTTTGCCGGTGAGCGTACAACTGGCTAGCAATAATACACAAACAAGGGCAAGCAGTAGGGTCAGCAAGACTAACCTGCTGCTTCCAGAATTCATACAGAGTACTCCCGTTGCGGCCATTAAGGTACACCGGCTCCGTGACCCCTAACTTCCCCACAGGAATGTAATGCATGAACCATGCCGAATTCATCTCAATTAAGAAAAAATCAGAGAATTTAGCTAAAGACCTATAATCAAGTTAGTTAAACAACCACGAACAGCTAAATTTCCAAAACAAAGGATTTTCAACTTGCTACATTCCGAAAATCCACGAGTAGCCCAACGCAACTTTATTAGGGGCCCCTAACAGCGGCGAGCCATCGCAAACCCCACTTTAATCGTTGATATTTAACAACTACCGGTCGCCGTGAAAAACTGGCATTGCTATTGCTATACTACAAGTCAAGAAGCAGACAACATGTAGTACTTAAAATTTACGGAGGGTAGGATTATGAGGAGCCAGATATTTCAGACAGTAATGATTGTCGTACTGGTCATGGTAGCGAGTTTCAGTTTCGCCCTGGAAAATAACCAGGCATTAGTAACCGAATATGAAAGTTCATATAACGCACCGAAGCCGGTAGAGACGGTTAAGCCGGAACGTGTATTTTATTCACCAAGCCGTGAAGTTGAAGGTTATGTAACTGTTGAAATGCTTGTAAACGAAGAAGGTAACGTTGAAGAAGCAAAGGTTCTCTACCGCACCAGCAAGATGGCTGTCGAGAACGCCATTGACGCGGTTAGTGAATGGAAATTTGAACCTGCTACACTAGACGGTGTCCCGGTTAAAGCAACTGTAGCCTACAACCTTGCATTCGGACTTAACCTTGATAGCTACGAAGACAATTCATACGCGCAGAAAATAGTGTTCGATTCCGATACATTCGCACTCAAGTGATACTTGTTGATCATAGATGCGCTAAGCAAAAACGCCAGCCTTAATGGGCTGGCGTTTTGTTTTAATCAAAATACACATTTAATCCATTCCTACTATTTTCCTCTCTTTTAGAACAAACGACACTGGATCCCCGGTCAAGCCGGGGACGACACCTTTAATGAGTAGTCCGGATTGCGTGGTTTGGACGAATCCGGGAGATCGTTTGTTTGGTAAGAGAAACCCGATTTGCTGGCCAAATCGGGCCACCCCTGCGGGATTATTTTGTATGATAAGCTTTTTATGCCCTTGTTAGCTTGTCCTGCAGGTTTAATTGATTTACGACAAAAGTTTCTTTACGACACTTGATCCCGCCATAAACACGGGCGGGCAAGCCCCAACCTGCCGACGCCAAGGCTTTGGCGAGCACGAAAGTCAGGAGCGACACCCAAGAGTTTTAGTGGACAACATAAAACGCCGACCATAATGGTCGGCGTTTCTTTTTAATTACCACTGAAATGACTTCCTCGAGGTGACTACCTGATCAATGGTATTTTACTCATCAGTTTCAGGATTTTCTTCAGCACACCTGCCCAGGTTTTTTCACTCATCCCCCTGGGAGCGCCCAGTGGGAAGAACCTCTGAACGGCGACAGTCTGGGCTTCGGTATACTTGAACAGACCTTCAATGCCGTGACGCCTGCCGATACCCGAGTCCTTAAAACCACCCATTGGAGCATCAGCAGATCCGTATGCTGCCGCATACGCGTCGTTGATATTAACCGTACCCACCCGCAGTCTTCCTGCCAGCTTTAATCCCAACGCTATGTCCTTGGTCCAAACACTTGCGCTCAGCCCGTATTTTGAAGCGTTTACCTTATCCACGACAACATTTAGAGAACGATAAGGATAAACGGAAACCACCGGCCCGAAGGTCTCCTCGTCAAATATCTCCATGTTTTCCTTAACACCGGTAAGGATGGTTGGCTGGTAGAACAAAGGGCCGGCATCCGGGAAGGTATTTCCACCAGTTACTACCCGGGCACCGTTTTTAACCGCGTCTTCAACGTGTGATTTTACTTTTTTGAGGGTGTCCTCAGAGATCAGGCTCCCGACATCATATGTGAAGTCAAAACCGTGACCTATTTTTAATTTCCGCGTTTTTTTGGCAAACAGTTCCAAAAAACGATCATATAACGATTCGTGGACATAGATTCTCTCGAAAGCGAGGCATGATTGCCCGGCACTTGCGAATGATCCCCTGACCGCTCCATCAACCGCCTTGCCTAAATCAGCGTCCTGGAGAACCAGCATCGGATTTTTCCCACCGAGCTCCAGCGAATATTTAATTACATGTTCTGATGCTTTTTTCGCAACAATTCGTCCAGCTTCGATACTCCCGGTAAACTGGATAAAGTCAACCTGCTCCACCAGGGGAATTCCAACATCCTTGCCACGCCCCGTCACCACCTGGAATACTTCCAGCGGCAGACCTGCTTCCTCAAAACGTTTTACCGCCCAGAGCGCGGTTAAGGATGTCTGCTCCGCAGGTTTAAGGACTACCGCGTTTCCTGCGATCAAGGCAGGCACCGAATCTGACAGAGCCATACTCAATGGATAATTACTGGGAGATATTACACCAGCAACTCCAATAGGAATCCGTTGTACGTATGTCCTGGTTAATAGGGGTAATGCTCCTCGACGTCTCCTGGGCCGGAGCATTGTGTCGGCGTGAGTTCCATAGTGGCGGCATAAGTTAACAATGTCAGCAACTTCCTCGAATGCGTCTTTCCTGGATTTTCCCGTCTCAAGCTGAATCAGGTCCATGATCTCTTCGCTCCTGTCCAGCAGAATATCATGGTACTTGATAAAGACCTTGGAGCGTGCCTTAACACTCAGGCGACTCCACCGTTCCTGTGCCAGCCTTGCCCTGCGAACTGCTTCGGCCACATCCTCCCCGGTTGCCAGGGGAAGGTTATGGATCGGAGACCCGTCAACAGGCGAGGTTATGGGCATGCTCTCAATTTCCTGCTCGTCGAGCAGGGTAATCCAGTTCTTTAAATCTTCTATGACTTTTGGTGTGATCCGGTGTGTCATTGCCGGGATCTCCACTGTTTGTTGGTTTATGCTGATAGAATATAAGGAATTCTGAAACTATTAAAATCTTCCTGTAGAGTATAGTATTCAGGAACATGAGGAGCAAGAAAAAACCTTTCCGCTAACTCATTTTCATGTACCGCCTGTTCAAGTCAATTATATTGCAAATTATTCAGTTGATATACCGAGTAACTTCAGAACATATCGTCCCGCGGTAGATACATCCGCTTCATTTTCCTGCCAACCCGGTGAATCACCTCTTACATAAAATAATGCGTCATCATATGTATGGGTTCCCACCAGGGTTGATGGTGTTTCAAAAATACTCCTGCTATTAAAATCGGCTTTTAGATCAATTCCTTTCCTGGAAAAAGCAAGAATATCGGCCGCTTTGTCAATATGCTGTCCTTTATATACTGATTCTCGCGGTAAAACCTCTAAAAATACAGGGTTTCCGTCCAATGGATCCTTTACTTCTCTCAGGAGAGCAATCAGCTTATCTCTTTCCCTTTCGTATTCAGTGCCCGGTGAAATTGATCCTGCCGGCTCTCTTCCCCTGACATTTAAAAAGACTCTTCCCGGCGGAAGAGCATATGCTCTTGAACGGGTGCTGATAGTTTCGATACCGGGATTCTGGGGATTGTCGAAATCAAGGTATCCTGCTTGACGGAGGAAAGTATTGACAAAAAATATTCGATTGGCGCGTGTAAAACCGTGGTCAGACATAATTACCAGGCTGGCATTGCGGGAGTCTGCTATCCGGGAAAATTGTTCTACAATTTCATCCACTTCATCCAGGAAAGTATGGAATTTTTCTTTCCAAGACGGTTCTCCCCAGTAAAAATGAAACAATCGATCCGTTTCCATTAAATGCAGCTGGAAAAAATCCCAGTCAAATTCACGGGCCGCTTCAGTCGCAACGATTGTTCTTTTCCGCTGGACATCCAGGAGATGGTTATAAAATGCGCTTTTATCCTTATATGCCAGTGAGGGATCGGCATCTATAATATAATCGGAATCCCGCAAACGGATCAGCCATTCGACCGGTTTTACATTCTTTTCAAGCCTGACACCAAGAAAACCACCTATGATCAGACCACGTATATCTTTTGGCGGATATGTTGCTGGAACGTTTATGGAGACAGCTGTTCCACCGGCTTCATGGACTCTTTCAGGGATAGTGGGCATTTTAATAGAGCTGCCGTTTGGGAAATAGAGCTTGAATGGGTCCAGTGTTCTGTCAATAAAACCCAGGAGACCATGTTCACCAGGATCATCACCCGTCAAATAGCTTGCCCAGGCTACAGAAGACACCTCCGGGCGGCTTGATCTTGTCCTGAACAGGGAACCCTGATCCAGCAGTGAGTGCCAAATTGAAGACGGACGCCGTTTAAGGCGTTCCTGCAGGAGACTGTGGGGATATCCATCCAACCCGAGAACAAGAACCCGATTCAGGTTTCCCCCCATTTATAACCTCTTGGGAGAAGGAAAGCGTGGTTTAATCGCATCTACTAATTCTTTGTAAACCAGTTGGGTTCCGGCAACAATCCAACCTGTTTCCAAAGGATTTCCATACCAGAAGTCGGAGACAACACCTCCGGCTTCTTGAATCAACAGAATTCCGGCAGCGATATCCCAGGGCTTCAGCCCAACCTCCCAGAAACCGTCAAAAGTACCGTCCGCTACCCAGGCGAGATCAGCGCATGCCGATCCGATACGGCGGATATTGGCAACTTTAGGGCTGATGGCACGAAAAACATCAAGGTATTGATCGAGAACATCCTGGTTACGATAGGGAAAACCAGTGGCGAGTACAGCCCTGCTTAAATCTGCATTGTAATCACGGGTTTTTATCTGCTTTCCGTCTTTCCATGCACCCGCATCTTTGATCGCATGATAGCAGATATTCAATTCAGGGATAAAAATCACCCCGGCGACAATATCACCCCATCCTGATTCCCTGTTATTGTGGTGTTCGAGCGCGATTGAGACTGCGTAAATTGGCAAGCCCTGGATATAATTCATTGTACCGTCGAGCGGATCAACAACCCACCGCCATTCGCCACCCTCAGCGTCTGGGCTTTCTTCTTCACCCATAAAAACAGAACCAGGCAAAAGCCTGGTTAACCCTTCACATAACATTCGTTCCGACGTACGATCAGCGTGGGAAACAAAGTCACCCTGTCCCTTTATTCCTATTGAGTCATAATTGATTTTAGATCGTTCGTTCTTTAAATAATCACCGGCTGTTCTTGCCAGCGAAATTACTTCCTTAGTAAGCGAATCAAGGTTCATTCATTTTTCCAATATTCTGATTCAATCTTTAAATAGACAAGATTTATTAAGCCGCCGACTTTCTTCCCCTGGCGATTAAAGCTATTAATACTACTACAATTAATACTGCCAAGGTGTCTGCCCAGATTACAGGAGTCCAACCGGCATACTTGATTATTATATCCCCTTCCTTCAGTTCGCTGCCCCGAATTACCCACTCAAGGGTATCGCTCCTAGTGGTATCCGGGTACGCTTTTTTCCATTTTGCTTCGGATATCACCATCAGCTCAACCCTGTCATCTTCGAGGTCCAGCCAGGATTTCCAACGATGGTCGATAGAATCTGCGATCAAAGACAGTGTTTCCGTGGTGTCGAAGGTTACTTCACGGGCTACTGAAATCATTGAGGAGCGTAATTCCGGATACCACTCGAGTGAAACCTCTACAGGTTCTTCATCTCGCAGTGTCAATAAATGTGCCTGCAGGAGCGGCGAAAAACGTTGAAGTCCTTCCTGTATCATTGTACTGTCGGTTTCTTCCCCACCCTTAAGACGATCCCATGCTCCCAGCATGTCCCTCATCTGGTACATGTAACGCCTGGCTGTTCCTTTCTGCAGTCCAAGGGCTTCCATGTTCTGCAATTTTTCTACCCGTGACTCGGGAAGCAGGGTGTCCGCACCCGGTTGATGAAGTTCAGACACCTCCTGCGGAACAAATTCTTCCAGGTCTCCGTAGTTCTCAGAAGTCTGCCATCCAGGGAAAAGAGCTTCAACGTATTCATATTTGGCAAGTAAATAGTTTGCCCTCTTTACGATAAAATATCCCTCGGATTCAGGTGGCGATAATGGATGACCTCCCGGTTTTCCCAGGGGAGAATTGTAGGTGTAGCTCAATGTAACTGTGCTGTCTTCATCCAGGTTTCTTTCTCTGCTTGCCTCTATCCAGGGTTCCCCCGGGGGCATCTTTAACTTTCCGTCAAACATGTCGAGGCTGTCGCCATCGACAGTGTATTTAAGCGGATCCCCAGTGGAGAGGTTGATAAAAAACCTGTGAGAGATACATCCTGAACCCACCATAAAAGTCACGAGTATAAAGTAGATAACAATTAAAAATCCTGGTTTCCTGGAATTCATTTTTTATCCAATCGTTAAATGAATACAACCGGCTGGTACTGTTCTAACATAAAGTAACAACTTTTGAAGGTAATTCTATGATACTTATCCTTCAAGGAGTCGATTGCTTTAACAGTAAAGACTTGCAAGACTCCGGGTGTTAATGTAAGTTTTGATCTTTACAAAGGAACGCTAAACATGAGAACACCTACAATGAATTCTAAGAAATTTCTTATTATAGCCCCATTTACCTTACTACTGTCACTTATCCTTATATTTACAACCAGTTGCAGTACTGTTAAGCCATTCCATAAGGAAGATCGTGCTACAGAACAGGCAGTCGTGGAAGAGGAACCTGGTTCCGTTCCGATTGTCGCAGAAGAAGACGTAGCCCCGGAAGACCTGTTGAGCCCACAACAGACAGTGGAACAGGCAAGTATCTGGGTTATCCAGGCGGATACTCTGCTGGTAAAGGGTGATTACGTCAACGCCGAAGAAACCCTCACCCTGGCGATAACCGCTGTTTCTAGTGTGTTGTTCGAGTTTGATCCTATTGACAGGAGAACCTGGGTGGATTCGCTCGCTGTCTGGGCTCAACGGTACACCGAGAGTTTTGCTCGTCCCGGCCAGGTTGTTGGTCCCGGTGACGAAGGACTTAGTGCCCTCGATGCTGAAATACTGAGCGATACTTTGACAAGTATGCCCGATACACTCCTGGCCAAACTGCCGTTGGACAGCCTGCAGAAAATCCTTGCCCCTGACAGTATTGTTGTAGAACTGGACACCCTCGTTGTACTCGACCTTGCAAAACTACCAGATATTCCGGACACGATGAATAACATGATCCAGGGGCAAATCAATTATTTCACCACGACCGAACGTGGACGGAAAGCGATGACCGTCTGGCTGGAACGTGCCGAGGTGATGATCCCCAGGCTCAGCAGGCTGCTTAGAAAATACAACATGCCGGAAGACCTGGTTTACCTTTCGATGATTGAGTCCGGTTTCCGTACAGATGCCCGTAGTTACGCAAGGGCTGTGGGCCCGTGGCAGTTTATCTACTCAACAGCAAAAATTTTCGACATGACAGCCGACTGGTGGTACGACGAACGTCGTGATCCGGAAATGGCAACTGTTGCCGCGGCGAAATACCTGCGCCAACTTTACGAACATACGGGCGACTGGTACCTGGCAATGGCAGGCTATAACTGTGGTGAGGGAAGAATTAACAGGGAAATACGCCGGTCAAAATCTCGTGATTTCTGGAAACTACGTCGTCTTCCCCGTCAAACACGTGGTTACATCCCCACGTATTTGGCGGCGAGAAAAATTGCTAAAAACCCGGAACAGTACGGATTTACATCACCTACACTTAAAAAGCCAGCACCAAGGGATAGCGTGATAATTACAGAGTGTGTAGATATATCAGCCCTGGCAAATGCCCTCGAAATTGAAGAGAAAACGCTTAAATTAATGAACCCGGCAATTATCCGCTGGTGTACTCCTCCTACGAGGGATACCACCGTTGTTTACCTTCCTTACGGTAAATCCGAGGGATTTGCAGATAAATACGCGACAATTCCTGACGAGGAAAAAACGTCGTGGGCGCGCCACAAGGTTCGTACCGGTGAAACTCTTTCTGTAATAGCCGGCAAATACAGGACGTCAACTCGCGCAATTATGGACGTTCCGGCAAACAGGCTGCGTAATCCTCACAAAATCAGTGCAGGCCAGTACCTGTTAATCCCGGTTGCGCCTTCAGGATCATCCTATCAGTATGCACATGTAAGAGATAACTCTGAACCGGATATACCGTCCGGGATGGAAAAACGCGTTCACCGGGTACGGCGTGGGGAAACATTATCTGAGATTGCCGAGATGTATCACGTTGGCTTGTCAAAACTGTTGCGGTGGAATAATAAATCCAAGCGAAGCATTATCCGTGTTGGAGAGAAGCTCACTGTTTACCAGCCGGAAGGCTCACCCAAGCCGACACAAGTGGCTTCAAAATCTTCCGGTGGGTCGGCTGGACCATATACTTCTTCGGGCAATTACACTGTCCGTCGTGGTGATTCACCCTGGTCTATTGCCAGCAAACACCACATAACCCTGTCACAGCTACTGGCTGCAAACAACCTGTCGGCGAACACAAAAATTCATCCGGGTGATGTGCTTGTAATACCAGGAAATGGTACAACTACCTCTGCTGAAGCAGTTTACCATGTTGTCCGCAGAGGTGATACTCTGTGGGAAATTGCTGAACGTTATCGTGTTTCGGTCGGTGACCTGAAAAAGTGGAATAAAATCCGGGATTCTCGTCGACTGGCGGTTGGCGATAAACTTGTTGTCTATCCATCCGGAGGGGCAAGTTGAGAGAAAGAGGTAAACGAGACGCAATAACCGTTGTGATTATAGTCGTTGTGGTTTTAATAGTTGTCCTGGTGTGGACTTCATCCTGGAATTCCGCTTCAAAAAGCGAACGTTATGACTATTCATATATTCACGGCGATCACGTCGGGCTGGTAAACATATATGGCCCTATTTACGATTCACGGAGATGGTGTGAACAGATAGACGATTTTCGCCAGGAAGACCAAGTAAAAGCTATTGTAGTCCGTATTGACAGCCCTGGTGGTGGAGTTGCATCATCACAGGAACTTTACACCGCGATAAAAAGAGCAAGCGAGAGTAAACCGGTTATAGCCAGCCTCGGCGGTGTGGCTACAAGCGGTGGATATTATGCCGCTGTTGGAGCTGACACAATTGTCGCCAATCCAGGGACTACAACAGGTTCCATTGGCGTGATAATGGAATTGACACAATTTTATGAATTGATGGATAAAATTGGTGTTGATGCCGAAATTATTAAAAGCGGCGAGTATAAAGATACCGGCTGGCCGTTCAGGGATATTACACCAAAAGAAAGAAAATATCTGCAGGCATATATTGACGATGCATTTGACCAGTTTATTAACACCATTGCACTTGAAAGAGAGATGGATTTATCCGAAGTTAAAAAGATTGCAGATGGTCGCGTTTTCACAGGACGTCAAGCTCATGAACTGAAGCTGGTTGATGTCCTTGGGGACCAGTATCAAGCAATCAGGATAGCGGGTGAAATATCCGGATTGGGGCCGGAACCCGAGATTCTAAAGCCACCCAAAAAATATCCCTATGACTGGCTGGAAGAGCTACTCGATGAAGGCGTAAAAACTGTAATTAATCATATTGATGACAATCCCATGTTCGAATATCGCTGGAGAATTGCAAAATGACTATGACAAAAGCTGACCTGGTAAAAAAGGTAGCTGATGGAACAGGGCTGACAAACATCGAAGTCGGCGCGGTTGTGAATGGTGTACTCGAAGCTCTTTCCGATGAGCTGGTTGATGGTGGACGTATTGAATTACGTGGTTTCGGGACGTTTAAGGTAGAGAAACGTGCCGAACGGGACGCGATGAATCCACATACAGGTCAGAGAATCAGGGTTCCGTCAAAACGTGTTCCGGTTTTTCGTGCATCGGAAAAACTTAAGTCACGAGTTGATCCTGAAGCCTAATAATTGATTCTGAATAAAATAATCACTTGAATCAAACGCAGACAAAATTTCGACATATTTAATCAACTGCTATAATAGACGCTGCCAATTCTTTACGGGAAGATGTTCTTTAACCATTATTTAACCCGGAAAATATCGGCTCCGAATATCATACTTACCAGTTGATCTCTCGATAGCAAAACGTGTATAATTTGTGGCGTTATAAGTACATGAGTCCGGGAGTTGAGTTAGACCGGTCCTTCAGGCCGGTTTTTCTGGTCTTAGATATTTATATTTTATAAAAATAAGCAAACATTTAACAAACAATGGGAGTTAATCGTGCCTTGTGGACGTAAACGGAAACGGGCAAAGATTGCGACCCACAAACGGAAAAAACGCCGTAAGAGGGATCGTCACAAGAAGAAAATCCGGTAGGGAGAGAGCACAGTGCAGGAGATTGGGCGGATACTAATAATTATCGGTTTAATCCTGGCACTGGTTGGCTTGATACTCTTTATCGGATCCAGGTTGGGTCTGGGACGTTTGCCGGGAGATATCGCCATTCATAAAGGATCAATGCATATCTACATACCCCTGGCATCCTGTTTATTAATAATCATTGTGTTATCGGTGTTGCTGTGGTTGTTTCGCAAATAGACGCGACAAAAGTACTGTCTGTAGGTGAATTAACGAGGCAAATTAAACGCACCCTGGAAACTGAATTCCCTCCAGTCTGGCTACGTGGTGAAATCAGCGGTCTGAATTTCCATCAAAGTGGACATCTTTACCTGACCATCAAAGATGCAGACGCTCAGATCTCCGCGGTTATGTGGCGTTCGCGAATCAGCCGTTTAGAAGTTCGACCAGAGAATGGACAAGAGGTGCTCGTATACGGGCACCTTGTTGTTTATGAACGGGGTGGTAAGTATCAGCTGGACCTTGAATTAATTCAGCCTGCCGGGATTGGTGCACTGGCGATCGAGTTCGAAAAGTTGAAAAAACGGCTCGAAGCTGAAGGTCTTTTTGCCCCCGAACGAAAAAAACCGCTTCCACTTTTTCCCCGCACAATTGGTGTAATAACGTCGGCAAGTGGAGCGGCTGTCCGTGATATCCTTGTTACCCTCAGCCGAAGGGGATTTAACCTGGACGTTGTATTCGTTCCCTCAAAGGTACAGGGAGACGGTGCTGCTGAAGAGATCGCAGATGCGATTAAACGGTTGGAACAACTCGATCCAAAACCCGACCTGTTAATCCTTGGCAGAGGAGGCGGATCGATAGAAGACCTCTGGGCATTTAACGAAGAGACGACTGTTCGTGCTGTTGCGGATTGTTCCATTCCCGTGATATCCGGGGTTGGGCATGAAACTGACTTTACCCTGACAGACCTGGTAGCGGATAAAAGGGCACCCACACCTACTGCAGCGGCAGAACACGCAACGAGGGATCGGCTCGAAATTCAAAGGCAGGTCAGCCAGGTCGGATACCGGTTGGTTAACACCATTAGCGGTGTCCTGGAAGGTTTCAAGCTGAGACTGGAGAGTGCTTCCGGTGCATACGGACTTCGAAGGCTTCCGGACAGGATAAACCAGGCCATACAGACTCTTGATGATTTTGATTACAGGAGTAAAAACGCACTTAAAAATGGATTAACACGCAGGTTTGACCGCCTGGAAAATTTCCACGACCGTCTTACTGCACTATCACCACGTTCTGTGCTGGATAGAGGTTATGCCCTGGTAGAAAAGGATAAAAAGCTGGTCACGGATGGTTCAAAACTTGAAAATGGTGACATCCTGGATATTACCCTGGCAAAAGGCAAGACTAAAGCGTCTGTGATTTATAAAAACAAGGGACAGTAGTATATTTTTAATCCTGGTCAGGGCTACTTATGTAAAATGCCCGTGTTAGCTCGCTAACACGGATGGATTGTTTTATTTTTAAACAAATAAACCCTGTTAGACTAGCTAACAGGGGCATCAATTGCCAATAGTTCAAATTTCCTAGGAATGGTTGATTCAAATCTAAAACTTTCAGAACTTTGAGAGTAGACCTGTTTGTGAGGAAAAATGAGTAGCAATAAAGAAACAAGTTTTGAAAAAGACCTGGATAAGCTCGAGGGTATCGTCGCGAAACTCGAGGATGGTGGTTTACCGCTGGAGGAAAGCCTTTCCCTTTTTGAAGAAGGACAGCAACTTTTAAAGCAATGCCGCGATAAACTGGAAAAAGCACAGGTCAAAGTCTCCCGGTTGATGGAAAATAACACAACGGAACCCGTGGATCCTGAACAACTCGGAAGGGATGATGGATAAGAAAAAACTTGTGCTTGGTTTAACCGGTAATCCCACTAAAACGCAGCTTCATGTGGTTCTGAAGGACTACATAAATTGGCTGGACAAAGAAAATATTTCATACCTCGTTTCCACGGATTTTATCGAGTTTTCAGAACTTTCATCTCATGAAAAAATTCCTCCTGAAGAGATTGCTGAGCAGGCTGATATAGTTTTGAGTTTTGGTGGTGACGGGACACTTCTTAACGCTGTCCGACTCCTGCAGGGACGTGAAATACCGATTGTTGGCGTTAATGTTGGAGGTCTTGGCTACCTGACAACTGTTGGTCCGGAAGAGCTGAAGGGCAGGACCCTGGACATTCTTCAGGATAAGTGGAATATCGAAAGAAGAATGATCCTGGAAACACATATTGAAGGTAAAAATTCAGAAAAACCATGGTATGCCTTGAATGATATTGTTGTAGAAAAGGGCGGCTATTCACGATTAATCGAGTTGAATTCCACAATAGATGGAGAGTTCCTGAATAATTATTATGCTGACGGGATAATAATCTCCACGCCTACCGGTTCAACCGGTTACAACCTGTCCGCCGGTGGTCCCATCATGGAACCAAAAATGGCCGGCATCCTGTTTCATCCCCTGAACCCACATTCATTAAGTAACCGTCCGTTGATCATTGCTGACGATAAAACTATCCGGATAACCGCGCATACGGAATATGAACATGTGGTTATCAATGTTGACGGTCTTGTTGCCTGGAACCTCCGGAGTGGTAACACCCTGGTTGTTAAACGTGCGCAATTTGACGCGTTACTGGTTAACTTCGAGGGGAAATATTTCTACCAGGTATTGAGACAGAAATTGAAATGGGGCGATTAATCACCGGTCTTAATACTCTTTAAACACTCTTGCTGATACTTCCAAACCAGCATTTTTGATAGAAATTATTGCAGACAACTGTTTGGTTTTTTGTAAGAAGGACAACTATAAACGATGGATTTTTTCAGTAAAATAAAAAGAGGACTGGGTAAAACCCGGGACTCAATAATCGGGCAGATCAAAAACGTAATTGGTAACAATTCTCTAGATGACGATAAGCTGGAAGAGCTTGAAGAAATTCTAATCACAGCGGATCTTGGTGTAGACCTTTCATTGGAAATCATCGAAAGATTAAGAGAACGTTCAAAAAATGAAACCGTAAACTATGATAACGTGCTTGATGTCCTTTTTCAGGAATTGGAAAGTACCGTTGAAGAGGTGGTCGAGGAAGAACCTCAACCGGTCACCCAAAAGCCACATGTCACATTTGTTATCGGCGTAAACGGCAGCGGAAAAACAACTACTATCGGGAAACTGGCTCATCGTTACTCCGAAGACGGTGAAAAAGTTCTAATCATAGCCGCCGATACCTTTCGCAGTGCGGCGGTTGAACAGCTGGCTGTCTGGGCTGAACGAGCCGGGGTGGATATTGTCCGCGGCGCAACGGGCGCCGATCCGGGGTCCGTAGTTTATGACGGTCTCCAGGCTGCTCAATCACGGAAGGTGGACAGGGTTTTTGTTGATACAGCAGGACGGCTTCATACAAAAGTCAACCTGATGAAGGAACTGGAAAAGCTCGACCGTGTCGCGAAAAAGATTATCCCAGACGCACCACATGACGTGCTGCTGGTAATTGACGGCACAACCGGACAGAATGGATTAAGCCAGGCACGGAGTTTTTCCGATGTAAGCAGTGTTAACGGGTTGGCGGTTACAAAACTTGACGGAACCGCAAAGGGTGGTGTGATTATCGCCATCGGACGGGAACTGAAAATACCTGTCAGGTGGATTGGACTCGGTGAAGGAATGGATGACCTTGTCCCGTTTGATCCAAAGATGGTCGTTCGTGCTATAGTACAGCCTGTTCCGGAAACAGAAGACAGTATACCAGAAGCAGAAACAACGCCAACTGAAGAATTAAACAGTACAGTTCCCGCCGAAGAAACCGGTGATAATAAAACGAAAGAAGCCGAGCTGGAAGAAGAAAAGAACGAAGTCGTGGAAAATGAAGAAGAACCTGCGGAAGATATACCTGAAACGGATACAATTGATGGCGAAAACATGGATATAAACCCGATTGAGGATAATTCTGCGCCAGGAGACCAGAAAGAAGAAACTATCGAGGATGCATCTAAAAAGAAAAAACGTGCCTGGTGGAAATTTGGTGGGTAATTTTTGAAGAAATCACAACAGCGTAATATATATCTGCACCGTCTTGGCTGTCCGAAAATTGACGCCGACCATGACCTGTTACGTTCAGGGCTCGAAGACAAGGGTTTGAATTTTGTAGAGGATTTGAATCAAGCTGACACTGTAATTTTATCAACCTGCGCTTTTATTGAGGACGCCCGTAAAGAGGCTATCGATGCCATCCTGGAAGCATCCCGATGGAAAGAGCTTGCTGATAACCGAAAACTATTCGTAACCGGGTGCCTGCCAATTCGCTATGAGAATGAACTCCGCAAAGAGATTCCTGAAGTAGACGACTGGTTCACCTTTGATAACTGGGACAAAGTTTTCCAGATATTAATCGGCGAACCGGATGATATAATAATAGAAGATAGCGTCTTAGAGAAACCTTCTTCACCACCCGACCCCGGAAAAATAACAACCGGCCTTGAAAACTCGCTGGCTGAAACAAGGCGTTCATATTCTCAACCATATGCGTACTTGAGGATCGCCGAGGGATGCAACAGGCGGTGTTCCTATTGCGCAATACCGGCTATGAGGGGACCATATCGCAGCAGACCGGTCGAATCGATCATTGATGAAGCACATCGTCTCCTGGATAATAACACCAGTGAAATCATCCTCGTAGCGCAAGAAGTGAACAGTTATGGAAAAGACCTTGGCGGAACGAACAACACAATTGAGGAGTTATTAGATAGACTGGGTGCTGAAATAGCCGGGTATTACGGTGATCACTGGCTGCGTGTTTTATACACTCATCCACCGATTTTTACGGAAGATTTTATCCGGGCTTTGTCAAGAAATCCCGTTTTAGTGCCGTATCTCGATTTCCCGATCGAGCACGCGTCCGACAAGGTATTAAAAACCATGAGGCGTGGCACCACCTGGTCGTCCATGAAAAACTGGATAGAAAGGCTCAGGGATGCTATACCGGGTATCGCGTTGCGCACCTCGATAATTGTAGGGCACCCGGGAGAGGGAACGAGAGAATTTGATGAATTATGTAGCCGTTTAGAAGTGATTCGTTTCGAAAGACTTGGTATATTCCGATATAGCCTGGAGGAGGGAACTCACGCGGCCACACTGGAGGCTGTCGATCCTGAAGAGAGCACCAGGAGGCTTGAGGTTCTTCAACAGCTGGCAGATGAAATCGCTGAAGACTGGTATTCTTCATTGTCAGGAAAAAACCTGTCGATGATTGTTGAAGATACCGCCGATGGTATTATTTCGGGGCGAACTATTTACGATGCCCCTGAAATTGATGGTATCGCTATCCTGGACGGGACGGCAGAAAAAGGGGATATAGTATCGGGAATAGTCACTAAAACCGAACCGTATCTTGTTACCATCAAACCGGACCATGTCGATTGACGACAGGAAAATGCTATGAAATATATTCGTAAACTAATAATCATTGTTATGGGAATCCTGGTTCCTGTACTGCTGCTGGCGCAACCGGCATCTATGCGAGGCAGCACCGACAGAGAAATCGGGATACCCTATTTTCACCTCGACGCTGTGACTTTGTTGTCCGATGATCCCAGCACAACCAAGCTGATGGTTTATATAGAAATTGTCTATGACAACCTCCAGTTTTTACGTTCACCACGAGGATTTGAGGCGAAGTATGAGGTAGATCTTTCGTTGCTTGCCGGCAGGGAGAAAGACGCCCCCCGTGTCTTGAACCGCCTGGAAAGAAGGAATGTTATCAGCCATGACTACCAGGAAACCAATGCTCGAAACCGTTACGATGTTGCCGTTATAGACCTCGAAGTACAGTCGGGCACCTATACTCTTGTAGCCACCCTTAAGGACCTGGAGAGCAAGCTGAAGAGCGAAGCCCGCAAAACCGTCAATGTTCCCAGCTACCAGGTGAACGGACTACTGCTTGGCGATCTGCTGCTGGCAAAAAAGGTAAAGGTCGCCGATGACGGTTTTTACGAAATTGTCCCGAATGTTAACCGGACAATACAAAATTCGAACCTCCCGGGTTACGTTTACTACGAGGTTTATCCCGATGACAGTGATTCCCTCGACGTTTATGCCCGAATTCTAAATCAGAATGGTGCAATTGTCCGGGAAAAATCTTTTATTCTTGAGGCTAGCAGCCCAATTACTCGAGACTACATTCAGTTTGACCCGAAAAACCTTTCTTATGGACAATATGTAATTGAGCTGCAGGTAAAATCAGACCTGGGGCAGGTTTTAAAGGGAACAAGTTTCCGCATTCAAATGGCGGGAATGCCATCCTCCATAAACGACCTGGGTGAAGCCATCCGTCAGCTGAGGTATATCGGGACAACAAAACAGATTAAAGAAATAGTAAATGCCAATCCATTGAAACAGGGCGACCTGTTCCGTGATTTCTGGAAACAACGTGATCCTACCCCGGAAACCCAGGTTAACGAATTGATGGAAGAATATTATCTTCGTATTGTCCAGGCCAACGAAATGTTCGGTACGTTCAGGGAAGGATGGGAAACGGATCGTGGTGAGGTTTATGTCCGTTTTGGACCACCTTCGGAGATAGAACGTCACCCGTTTGACATTAATTCACGTCCTTATGAGATTTGGTATTATTACGAACTGAAGCTTGAGTATATATTCGTAGACGAAATGGGTTACGGCGAATACCGCAGGGTAAATTCACTTTGGCAATAATTCCTCCACCCCTCAAACCCGGTGCTGTCCTGGCTGTAGTTTCTCCTGCCGGGCCGGTTAATAAAGATGAAGTTGATATAGGAATTAATGCTCTTTCTGAAGCCGGTTTCCACACAAAACTCTTCCCTTCCGCCCTGGAAAAGAAAGAGTTTCTTGCCGGTGACGATCCCGAAAGATTAAACGATCTTCAAAACGCGTTCCTCGACAAAGAGACAGAAGGGATTCTCTGTACACGCGGAGGATACGGTTCCACTCGGCTTATAGACCAGTTTGATTACAACCTGCTTGAGAGTCATCCCAAACCTTTTATTGGGTTTTCCGACCTCACTGCTTTTCAACACGCCTGCTGGAAGAGGAAAAAATATATCACGTTTTCCGGACCACAGTTAGCCCGTGGATGGGGTGAAAACCTGTCGGAATTCAGCAAAGATTGCTGGATCAGGATGTTAACCGGTGAAGCGTTGGGTAAACCTCTACCCTTACCTGGAAGCCAGGATTCGCTGAATGTAATAACAAGCGGTTCAGCTGATGGCTGGCTGGCAGGTGGAAACCTGTCCATGCTGGCTGCTCTTTGCGGGACAAAGGATCAACCAAGTCTTAAAGATTGTATCGTTTTAATCGAAGAGATAGATGAACCCCTTTATAGAATTGACAGGCTGATCACCCAGCTTCGAATGTGTGGCGTATTTGAAGGAGTTAAGGGAATTGTACTGGGTAAATTTGTCCAGCATCTCAAAGGTGAACCGGTGAACCAGGCAGAAAGTGTTATTTCGATACTAAAAGATGCTTTGAAAAAATCGGATGGTGTAAGCGCAGATCAAATTCCTGTTCTTGGTAGTGCCCCTTATGGTCATGTTGGTGATTGCTGGACAGTAGCGCTTGGAACTTGGGCTGAACTGGATGGGGAAAACGGCTCTATCAGCTTGAATATTAATAATCTTGATTGATAACCGGTACAAATATGAATCCTGTTAAACTGGGTATTATGGCATCAGGACGTGGAAGCAACGCTGAAGCCGTTCTAAAATCCTGCAGAGAAGGTAAATTAAACGCTGTAGGGGCTGTAATTATCTCCAACAACAGCGATGCAGGGGTGTTCGAGGTCGCTGCAGAATTCGGGATTCCGTCATTCCATATCACGCGCGACCAGTTCGAGGACGGGAAAGATTTTGCTGAAAAACTAATCCGAACATTTCGCGAACATTCAGCAGACATAATATTGCTTGCCGGTTACATGAGGAAGATACCCCCTGCCCTTTTACGATCCTGGCCAAATGCCGTGCTGAATATCCACCCCGCCCTGCTGCCGAAACATGGCGGTAAAGGAATGTATGGCGGCCGTGTGCACCAGGCGGTTCTTGACGCTGGAGATATTGAGACCGGGGTGACTATCCATTTTGTTGATGAAGAATATGATAGAGGTCCTATACTTTACCAGGTTGGCGGAGTTGAAGTTTTACCTGATGATGATGCTGACGCACTGGCTGTAAGAGTACTGAAAGTTGAGCATGCAGCCTACGCGGAGGCAGTGGGAATCTGGATAGATTCTTACTACAAGATTGATTGATTCCCTTTTTACAGATTCCTTCATTTTTTTAGATATTACTCTCTTTCCATTGAGCTGATCAAAATTCCATCTATAGTTTATACTATATATTTAACACTTCTTTGGGGGAAAACATGAATAAATCCTTGCTGTCCTTAGTTGTAATGCTTGCCCTGTATTCTTGCCAGGCAAAATCTGAAACTCATGTAGAAGGCGATATTGATGGAGAAATCTGGACTATGGATAGTAGTCCATATATTATTGATGCTGACTTGAATATCTTTGACTTGGAGATTCTTGAGGGTGTTGAAGTGCGAGGTACAGAACATATTACAGTATATGTTCATGGTCTCTTTACCGTTTCCGGAACAGAGGAACACCAAGTACTGTTCACTGAAGATTCGCCAAACCATGGTTGGGGTGGTTTTGTTATCTGGGATAACCCTGAACCAACGATTTTCCGACATGCAATTATAGAGCATGCTCGAATTATTCCTGAAAATCCAAACACACAAGGTTCTGCATTTAATGTTCGTTCATATTTCGAAATGTATGACTGTGAACTGCGCTATAATAATAATCCCATCGGTGATGCCACCTTAGATGTTTTTGGATGTGAGTACATTATCCTTAGAAATCATTTCCATCACAACAGGACTGAGAGATGGGGATCAGCCGTAAATCTCGGCGGTTCTGGTGTTTTCCAGTATAATCTAATCGACAACAATATTGCTGAGGCTGGAAGCGCAATATGTATAACAGAAGGATCCCAGGTAATCGATCATTGTACATTTGTCAATAACGTAGGTTATCAAGAGGAGTGGGGAACTGATATCGTGCGTTATGCAGGAGAAGCATTATTAACAAACTGCATTTTTTGGAACACCTCTGGTGATGGTAATTTGGCTGAAGACAATATTGAAAATGTAGAAGCAATTTATTGCTGTGTTTCAGATTTCAGCATTCCCGGTGATAACCAGTTTATCCTCGATCCCCAATTTGTTGATCTGGAAAACGGTGACTATCGGCTTCTTCCAACTTCGCCCTGCATTGATGCCGGTGATCCGGAGTTCGAACTCGATCCTGATGGTTCGATTACTGACCTTGGCTGTTTCTCTGCAATCGAAGGTGTCCCTCCAGGTGGTCCTGTGTTCAGATTTCCCGAATTACCCGCCATACCGGGACAGGAACTTGTAATTCCATTTATCGGGGAAAACATTTCACAGGATATGGGAGTATTCGCATTTGAGGCGTCTATCCTGGTAGCCTGGGAATATCTTGAATTTGAAGATTTTATGGTTCCACCATGTATTGATGAATGGGAAGAAGCTGGATGGATATTTGACTGGTATTTTGATGAAGAATCCATAAATATCGGAGGCGCAGGACCAACACCTATCGAAATTAATTGCCCATTGCTGTTTGTTGCAGTATCCGTATGTGAAAATGCTCCAGCAGGAGAATTCACTGAACTTATCATCCAAGATGCGATGCTTAATGAGGGGGAACCTCCGCTTGAAGTTATAAACGGATTAGTTCATTTCCACGAAGCGGTAATCGGTGATGTCAGTCTGAATGGTGAGGTTCACGCTTTTGACGCTTCACTGATCCTGCTGTACTTAGCTGAAGAAATTAACTTGGTCGAAATACAACAACAGCTTGGAGAAGTTTCTGGTGACGGTGATTTATCTGCATTGGATGCTGCTCTTATCCTGGCCTACTCGGTGGGCGAGATTGATGAATTTCCTATTGAGGGTGTTGCCTTCTGGGCTTTCGGAAATGGTATTCCAGAATTTCAACCAGAGATAACATCAAACAATAATACCTTTGCAGTTCCAATTACACTCTCGGATGCAAATCAGCTATTAAGCGCCACGATCATGTTGGATTTTAATGAAGAACTATTAGAACTGCACAGCGCGACTTCCCCAATCGCTGGATCGTCTGTAATAATTAAAAATACTACTAATGGAGCTGAAATCTTTGTAGCGCTTTCATCACCCGTAGAAGAAGCAGGACAACTTGTTGAATTAGAGTTTGAACTTGGAGAAGATGTTGATCAAGCAAGTGTATTGTTCAATGAAATCGTTTTTAATGAATTCGACAGACATCATGATATTGGCGAGACAGTTCTTGTCTCCTCAACTGATGTGCCCAAAATAGAAATGCCGACAAAGCATGGTTTCGTTTCGAGTTATCCAAATCCATTTAATTCACAGATATCATTTTTGATCAACCTAAACTATGAAGATAATGTCCTGATTTCTATCTTCGACTTGCTGGGTAGAGAAGTTGCTCTGTTAGCAAATGGTAGATATTTGTCGGGAGAATACTCTTATTCATGGAATGCAGATATTAATACTTCAGGAATCTATATAGCGAAAATATCTGTTGGTACAGAGACCTCTTTTCACAAAACCATCTTACTTAAATAATCTCAATTATATCCATCAAGAGGCGGCAAGATTATTCTTTGGCCGCCTTTTTCTTTTCTAATTGGATATTCATACTCTTTTCCTCTTTAACAACGTCGATTGTACTTGATAACTCTTGGAGATTTGAGGTACGTTCATTATTCAACTTGACATTTCAAGTTGTGCGTCATTTGTTATGCTTGATGATGGTTTAATTTACATTGATTCAGTTGTATTACCTTCCACTCCATCTTTGGAGACAGAATTGAGTTTTGTATTTTTCAGATTAGAAATCCTATTCATACAAACAACATATAACGGGGAGTGAGTGATCCTATGGTTACCCAGGTAAAACGTGCTCTTATCAGTGTTACAGAAAAAACGGAACTGGTTGAATTCGCCGCTGAACTCAACAGGCTCGGTATCAAGGTTCTTTCCACCGGCGGAACAGGTGCATATCTGCATGAAGCAGGTGTTCCATATAAGGATGTGTCGGAGGAAACAGGATTTCCCGAGGTATTTGGCGGCAGGCTAAAAACAATTCATCCGCGAATTCATGGTGGCATCCTCTATCGTCGTGGTTTTAAACCCGATGAAGATGAAAGAAAAGCGCACGGGATAAATACTCTCGACCTGGTAGTAGTAAACCTGTATGATTTTAAGGGACGTACTTCAGCAAAGAACACTACGGACGAAAAGGCTATTGAAGCTATCGATATCGGCGGCCCGGCGATGATTCGCGCTGCTGCCAAAAACTGGGCTCATGTTG
>JANQEY010000185.1 GCA_028278125.1 bacterium
CCTCAGCACGGTCGGTAATCGTGCGTAGAGTGTAAAGGCATAAGGAAGCTTAACTGCGAGTCATACAAGACGAGCAGGTGCGAAAGCAGGGCTTAGTGATCCGGCGGTAGAGAATGGAATTGCCGTCGCTCAACGGATAAAAGGTACCCCGGGGATAACAGGCTTATCGCCCCCAAGAGTTCACATCGACGGGGCGGTTTGGCACCTCGATGTCGGCCCGTCGCATCCTGGGGCTGGAGAAGGTCCCAAGGGTTTGGCTGTTCGCCAATTAAAGCGGCACGCGAGCTGGGTTTAGAACGTCGTGAGACAGTTCGGTCCCTATCCGCCGTGGGCGTACGTGACTTGAGGAGATCTGTACCCAGTACGAGAGGACCGGTATGGACGAACCTCTGGTGTACCAGTTGTCGCGCCAGCGGCATGGCTGGGTAGCTATGTTCGGATCGGATAAGCGCTGAAAGCATCTAAGTGCGAAACCGACTCCAAGATTAGGTCACGCTTCTGTAAAGACTTAAGGCACGTTCGAGATCAGGACGTTGATAGGCCACAAGTGTAAGTGCAGTAATGCATTCAGCTGAGTGGTACTAATTGGCCGTGAGACTTGCCATTATTTTTCTTTTCAGATAACGGAAATAATCAGATGACGCGGTTTCTGTCTGATGATAGTATTTTGATGATTCGCTTAAGAAGTTTGCCGTCACATGACGGAAAAATTTTCTTCGGTGGCCATAGCGAAGGTGAGACACCTCTTCTCATTCCGAACAGAGTAGTTAAGACCTTCCGCGCCGATGGTACTGCTTGGGGAACCTTGTGGGAGAGTAGGTCGTCGCCGAGGGATTTTTAAATCAAACCCAACGCTCTGCGTTGGGTTTTTTTATTCCCCGCCAATATTAATGTTTTTCTCATCCAAACTTTGTATTTTATATATAACCAGTTTCGGAGAGAAACATGTCTTCCAGATTTTTCCGGATGATCATATTCTTAATATTTATAGTATTTACTCCTTGCTATTCGCAGCTGGATTTCGATATGCACATAATCGATGAAGATTTATATCATCCCTCCGCTCCATATGCTTCAGACATTGATGGTGATGGTGATCTGGATATTATTTGTGGTACGGGTGAAAACACACTCTGGTGGATAAATGAAGGTGCAAACATTTGCACCTTTATTTATCAGGATGAACTGCCAGATAATTTTGAAAATCCTTATGCTATTACTTCAGCAGATTTGGATAACGACGGTGATATGGATATCGCAGCGACAGGAATTACAGGCTTTGATACCTATATCAAGTGGTGGGAGAATGATGGTCAACCTGTTCCATCATTTACCGTACACGACTTGGATGAAAATGACGAAAATGGAGGTATGATTGATGTTGCTGATGTGGACAATGATGGTGACATTGATATCGTTTCACATGGTTTTTTGACGGAGGGTCAGGAAACATCAAGAGTCATTATTGTTTATGAGAATTTAGGTGATGGACAATTCTTGATATTAACCTTTGAAATAGATGTATATCCTGGAATAGGTTATCTGGTTCTAAATGATTTTGATAACGATCAGGATTTTGATATTGTTTTCGAATGTTCAGACAATACACCAGGTGGTTATCGCTGGATGGAAAATCTTGGGGATATGGATTTCGAGACTGATGTTGCGTTAACCGATGGTTTATATGGATATCCTTTTGATATAGCTGACTTGGATAATGATGATGATTTAGACATTATTACGACAACCGGCCCATCCGATGATGAAATATTCTGGCTTGAGAACACAGGACTAAATCCTCCTGACTTTGAATATAATTTTTTGGACTGGCATATCGACCCAGAAACAATTAAAGCCGGCGACCTTGACAATGATGGTGATACGGATATTATAACTGCAGCTGGAGATCCTATATCTGGTAACTGGGGTGAAATTACTTACCGGCTTAATGATGGTGAACAGAATTTTGAAGAATTTATTCTTGTAGAGAGTTTTTACGGGCCGATTGGTCCCGATTGTTTCCTAGTTATAGACCTTGATCAGGATGGAGATCTTGATATCCTTGCCACCGCAACCTTGTTTCCAATGCTAGCCTGGTTTGAAAACAGGCTGATTGATGCTGAGATAGAACCATTCCACCTCGAATCACCAGGAATTGGTTTCACAACACCTGATACACAAGTTGTCCTTGTTTGGAACCAGGCAATCCCGAATTTCGAAACAAACATCACTTATTATATTAAATGCCATGACAACCCGGACAATGATGAAATAATCGCTGAAACTTCAGATACAACCTATGTTTTCACTGGTGTTCCCGGCACACAGTATTTCTGGGATGTCAAAGCTGTAGCACATAATGGACTTGAACAATGGGCTGAAGAACAGTTCTGGCATTTTACCATAGTTGATACTACAAACGCAGTGGATGACCCTCTTGCTTCCAGCATCCCCACTGAGTATGCTATACAATCCGTTTATCCAAACCCTTTCAACGCTTCAACTACGATCACTGTTGCCTTACCTCAGCCGTCGCACCTCTCCCTGCAAATCTTCAACACAACTGGGCAGATGGTAACCTCCCTAGCTGAAGGGCAATACGGGCAGGGATACCATGATTTTGTATTTAATGGAAATGGTTTATCCAGCGGGATATATTTTGTTCATGCAAGTGTCCCTGGAAGTATGAAGGAGTTGCGGAAAATTGTTTTAATGAAATAATGTTGTAAGAGACACCTGGGTTGCATCCTCCTTCGTTTTAACTACGGAGGATCAAAGCCAACCCAGGCTACACATATTAAATTCAAACAAAGTGTAGCTTGGGTTGACTCGCAACCCAAGATTGATCACATCTTTCCAGTGGGATTTATTTTTGTTCAGGCATTAATAAACCCTGTTGTCGAAGCCAACAGGGCCACCCAAATGGGACAATTGAATCAGTTCCAGAAAATATTGCTGATTAAATAATAATTGAGATTGCTTTGTTGGTGGGAAACGACGCCCACCGAGCTACACTGCGTTCCGGTTCGTCGCTCCTCCTTCGCAAAAGCTACGTTGGACAGGTCGCTTTACGCCAAAGGCGCATAAATCTCGCAACGACACCAACGAAATAGCAGGTAGCCCGGGATCAGCGTATCCCGGGAAACTAAGAGATGTTACGGATAATTCTATTGATTAAATAGCGCTTGATTAGGATGTAATACACCGTGTTAAGAAACCCGATTTGCGAGTCAAATCGGGCCACCCGGTCGCGGAATTCAAATAAGATGAGAAAAATCCTGTTCATTAAGTAGAGAGAAACCCGACAATCCCGAAGTGTCGGGAATGTCGGGCCACCCACTTATTTTCTGCGATATTAGTATGTTATTACTTCGAATATCTCTTCGAAAATTTGTCACGTGATGACACAAGGATAATGTTGTTGTTATCGTTAATAGTTACACCAACACTCTGTGTTAATTCGGGAAATGATTCACCGTTGTGTTCCGAAAAGTTGAATTCAAAAGTGTGGTCACCCGGTGGTATGCGCAATGCTGCCACATGAACCGCATCCGGGAGGTTATCCCAGTACCGGGTATCCACAGCCGGTTTAGCTTTTGACGAAAGCAGCAATGCCCCGATACCAACAACACCCAGCGCCAATCCCAACTCTTCAGCACCTTCGCCATAGTTCGGATCATGGATAAATTCTGAAGAAATATCTGTTAATACTGAACCGATGGATTCTGTCGATTGCCTGAACGCGACTTTTCCGTCAATGATTTTATCAACGGCTCTCCCGCCACGGGTTGATGCCTGCCAAAATATATCCTCGATGGGGTAAAGGTTGATTGTCGAATCTGCAGTCAAACTGCATACCGCACGGTTTTCCTTGAACTTTTTACCTCTGAAGAATTTTAGCTGGTAGGATCCTACACCGTCAGCGACTTTACGCGGGGATCTACCGGTTTCGACAATCAGAATCGTATTGGGTGGATTATCAATAGAAGGTAATTCTATATCCGGCCTGGATCGCTTGACAAAATCGAAAGCGGTGGATGCTTCACCGATACTGCCCTGCTTCATCAGTGCATAACCTTGCAGGTAGAGTGGCAGGATAACATCCGCCCGATGCTGATCCTCCTCGGCAAAAGCATCCTGCATTACAGATTGACGGAAACACGCCTGGGCGTTGCCGTAATCATTATCCATAAGGTAGAGAAGGCCACGGTAGTAGTAAGCCATCATCCGTTCGTAGGGCTCACCCTTAAACGGTTTAACCTTCTCCTCGTACCAGATAGATCTAGCGGCTTTTGCATCCGGTGAGTCACCCCATATCGCCGATATCAGGTAAGTTGCGACATCAAACTGTTTGGCGGCTGCCTCGTAATTATGGTTGTAGAGTTCGATTGTCCCCTGGCAGAGCGACCTGAGGACGGTATCATCTCCCTCTTTCCGTTTTTTGCCAAAAACAGGAGTAATACTCCAGGAAAACACGGCTAATACAAGACAATAGACAAAGAATTTTTTACCTGTAGATCGTATCATCTGCACCGGCTTTCTTCATGTCGTAAACGTTTCCCCAGACAGACAATCCAGAATCCAGGTCAAGTATTTCAAACGATACCTGGAAATAGTTGGAACGGATTCCCGAAGTATTTGAAGCGGTTGACTGGGATGTAATCCGACCTATCAGGCGATAATCAGCGCCAGCTACGTTCTCTGGGGCCGCCTTCGTACCTTCATCCGTTAATCCGCTTTGGCTGAGCGATCTTTCCTCGAGAACCAGGTCAAGGTTCTGCCTCGAAACAAACTCAAGTTTACCTTCGGACGCTTTCATCAGTTCGATCCGTAACCTCTCCAGCAGCATATTGATGTTAAACACCTGGCTGGATTCGTTTTTGAAACGGGTGTCGTCGATGATAATTCTTGGAGGTATTTCCGGTTCTGCAAACCTGTTCTCTGCCAGGAGATCATTGACCATCAGGGTCGATAATGCTCGGACATCCTGTGATTCAAAGCCAACACCACTAATACCCTGTGTGAATGATGACGGATCAACATACTGTGGTGTCATTGACTGAGATGGAGCTGCACAACCCGAAAACCAGGCTATCCAGGCTAACAGTATTATGACTAAACTAAAACGGTATACAACAGTTCGCGACATACTTAATCCTGTATTTACTTAGGCTTGGCGGCTTTTTTGATGGCTTTCTGCCAGCGTCTCTCAAGGTCAGGATAAATCTCTTTAGTCAGGTCATAAACCTGGTCCCAGTGTTCATTGGTAGAGTAATTGGCGTAGAGATATACGATCATGTCATCAATCTCTTCGAATGACAGGTCTGATGTTTCCCTCATATATTCACGACCACCGACCAGGGCCAGGGCTGCCTCACGTCCCGCTGCGTCACCGGCTTTTTGACCTAGTAAACCACCGAATACGGGGACTGCCTTTAACGCTTCTTCACCGGCTTTCCTGCCTGCGTAACTACCAACGTTTGCACCGATTTTCGCAACTGTTCCCTTTTCAACCCAGGGAGCAACTACGCCATCAGAGGTGTAAGGACAAAGGAATTTTCCTTCATTAGTTTCCAATGGATTAGTAAAACTGACCTCGTCCGGTTTCGGGAATGTTGCCGCGCAATTTATCAGCATGAATGAAAAAGCCAGGATAACGCTGATAAGACCAATTCTGTAAAACAGTTTTCTTGTGTTGAGCGATTTTTTCAATGACATGACTCGATCTCCCCTTCGAGAAGTTGGTTGAAAGAAATAACATGAATAAAATCAGGGTAATAAAATGAAATGAATGTTTACAATATCCCCACGGTTAGTTTAAAGGTTCGAAGATTAGCTGGCAAGAAATAACCGTGGATTATTGTGATTCCGTAAAGTTTGTCTCGGAGAGGTTTATATTATTTTGATTGAGGATTTGCAAATCCACGGTTCAACAGCATCGAATCTATGAATTTTGTTAAAAATCAGTAGATATTCCTTTCTATTATGACAAAATATCATTATACTCCAATTACATCCCCCGAAGAAGTTCTCAAAAAAGGCAACAATTTGTTGGATAGTTCAATCCAACAACTCTGCACAATTACTGGTTCATGTACGGAGGCCGTCATGTCAAAGAGAAACTTTTTTCTCCTCACCCTAGTTTTACTTCTGATTCTTTCATCTCCATTATTTGCCCAGGACAGTCTGAATATCTCAATGGTTTCCAGTATGTATCATTTCTGGAGTTCGGCGCGAGATGTGGATGTTCAGGGCGATTATGCTTATGTGTCAACTTATTTCGGAGGTTTGTGTATAGTTGATATTTCAAATCCGGAACACCCTGAAGAGGTGGGATTTGCTGATCCAGGTGGGATAATGTGGAATCTCTGTGTAAATGGGAATTATGCTTATGTAGCCGATGGGATAAAAGGTTTAAGGATCATAGATGTCAGTGATCCCTCAGCGCCTTTCGAAACAGGCCATTGCGACAGTTCAATGTTTACTTACGACGTTGCTTTGACTGATCAATATGCGTTTTTATCGTCAGGATCAGATGGTGTTCATGTTGCTGACATCAGCGATCCTTTTTCACCGATGATAGTTGGATCATCTCCAACGCCCCACAATGCTTCCAGTCTTGTAATTAATAATGATTATGCTTACGTAGTTGAAATGGATTATGGATTAAGAGTTTTGGATATAAGCGATCCTGTAGATCCTTATGAAGTTAGCTCTTTTAATAATGCATCAGGGTACAATACTGGAATTGATCTTGAAGGTGATCATGTTTTTTTGGCGGAAACTTATGGGATTTTTATTGTTGATGTGAGCGATCCCTTGAATCCATATGAAGCAGCGTTTTATGCAAATCCCGATAGTAGTGAACGTTTTTGGAATATAGATGTGCTGAATGGTCTAGCATATGTCGGATGTGAGAACGGATATAGAATTATTGATGTCTCGAACCCATTAGAACCTGAGGAAATAGGCAGTAATTTTCCACAAGATGCATTTTCAGTTATATCAATCCTTGTAGGCGAGGACTATGCCTATCTAACAACAGGCGGTGATGCTGCATTTAGAATTATTGATACAAGCGATCCGGGAAACACTACTGAAATAGGAGGGTGTGGATACTATGGATCTGCTGATGGGCTGGCACTGGTTGATGACTACATGTATTTGACAGATTATCGAGGCTTAAGGATCATTGACATCAGCGATCCGTTGGATCCACATGAGGTAGATTTTATAAATACACTCGGATATGTTAGAGAAATAGTTGTTGGGAATGGATTTGCCTATATAGTAGGTGGTGAAGATAACCTTTGTATCCTGGATATCAGCGATCCTCAGATTCCTGAAATTTGTTATACCGGAGGGAATTTAGATATCCCTTATATTCCGTCATCTCTTCAATTATATGAAAATTATATATATATGGGAACCGATGAATTACCTTTAAAGATTATTGATGTGAGTGATCCTTATTCACCTCAAATGGTTAACGATTTTCTGCCTTATTATTATGTCTTTGATATGGAATTTCGTGAAAATCAAGCCTTTGTACCGTTGTGGAATGAATTTGTCATATTGGATGTCAGTGATCCCGTTTCACCCGTTGAAATCGGATCATGTTTTATTGATTCAACGATTACAAATGTAGAGGTGGTGGGTGATTATGCCTATTTAACAGCATCTTGTGCTGCAGATGGGTTATCAACTTTCAACCAAAAAAATATTCATAGAGAAGCTGATTCTGAACTTGACGTTTTTGGGGGTATCCTAATAATAGATATCAGCGATCCTGCATCTCCCGTTCACGTGAACACTTTTGATTCCGAATATGTTCAATTCGGAAGAACCCATCTCGATGTGCAAGACGGTTTTGCGTACATCAGTGGAAAATATAGGGGAATACAGGTAGTAGATGTAAGTGAT
>JANQEY010000214.1 GCA_028278125.1 bacterium
GGGACCAATATCCAGACACTGATCAGCTTGGGAGATGGCGGACCGATCATGTTCAATAAAAATAACCTGGCCTGCAAGTTTTCTGAAGTTTTGGATTAATCCAACAACATCACTCGGATGTTGCCCAATACTCGGTTCATCTAAAATATGTAGGGCATCTTCAAGCTCGCTTATCAGAGCTAAAGCTAAACGTAGCCGTTGAGCTTCCCCTCTGGAAAGACTGGGAGAAGGCCGATTCAGGCAGATATACCCAAGATCTAGATTATATAATGCTTCCAGACGTATGACAATTTCACTTACAATTCTATCAGCCCGGACTTTCATAAATTTTATTCGGGGGATAAGAGTCTGGTTGCTCTGACTTAAAGAGACAAATAATTCTCTTACCTGGGAAATGGATTTGGTTAATAATTCCGAAAAAGTCAGTCCCTGCCAACGAACATTTCTCGTTAAAGGATGCATGCCGGTTCCCCGGCATGCCGTACACTCTTTTTTTAATTCCGAATATCCTTTACATATTGGACAGGGTGTAGAGAAGTGGCTGGATTTAAGATCAGGAAACCAGGTGCCACACTGTAGACAGGTCTGACTAAAAGAGAATTCTCCCAGGGGTGCATTACTTTTATCTGAGATCATGAGGGTAGTTGAACCAAGCATTCGCATAGAATTGATAATAGGGGATAGAGTTTTCTCATCCGGTTGTTTCCTCAATATTGCGATTTTCAGAGAGATAGTATGGTAGGAAAGAGGATCGAGATCTGGTATACGGGTAATATGGTTACCATTAACAATAATCTTATATTTCCCTCTTTTCATGAGGTCCTTCAGTAAAGTATGATGAGAACCTTTACAGTTCTTAACCAGAATCGCTTGTATATGAAAGGGCGGTTTAAAGCCTTGTATATATGCTATAATTTCCGGTTCTGTCCATTGACGAACTCCGGCATGGCAACGATAGCAGCGTTGTTCACCGAATTGGGAATAGAGTATACGGAAGAGAACATGCAATCCCGAGGCTGAGGCTACAATCGAATTGGGATTACGATTGAGCAGGTTTTGTCCTAGAGCTAAGCAAGGTCCGAGTCCGGAAATCTCCTTGACTCGTGCAGGGTACTCATCGGGATTAACCGTAGAAGGCCGAAATACCTGATTAAACCTTCGTTTTGCCTCTTTGTAGAGGATATCAAATACCAATGATGATTTCCCGGATCCTGAAACTCCGGTAACAACTGTTATACCATCATGAAATTGCACGTCAACCTTTTTAAGGTTATGCTCATAAGCTTCATTAATGTTTATTTTCACAGCCCCTACCGAATAAAGTCAGATTTGATAACTACCAGTTTGTTTTTCGTCATATCATCCATGGAATAGGGAATGCCGCCACGCCCTAATCCGGAGTCCTCACTACCACCAAAGGGCATCCAGTCCACACGAAAAGCAGTATGATCGTTTATTATTACTGCGTCAGCTTTTAGTGTATCAGTAAACTCCATAGCCACATCCAGATTCTTAGTATAAGCAGCGGCTTGAAAAGAATAGGGGAGACTATTTGCCAAGTTGATTGCCGCTTTCCGAGAACGATATGTATGAATCACAATTACCGGGCCAAAAACTTCCTGAGTGGCTAGTTCACAATCAGTCGGGGGATTAAGGATGATAGTCGGGGCAAAGAGGTGCTTATTTATCTTTTTCCCGCCACAGAGTAACTCACCTCCATTAACCACCGCCTTTTCAACCCACTGGGCTACCCGTTCAACCTCCTCCGGAGTTATTAATGGGCCAACATCAGTGCGTTCATCAAGAGGATCACCAACTACCAGCTTTTTCGTTCCTGCCAATAGTTTGGTGATAACTTCATCAATAATAGCTTCATGAATAAATACCCGCTGCACTGACACACATACCTGGCCGGCATGATAGAATCCACCCTTTAATAGAGCCGGGATTAATGATTGAATATCAGCATCCTTTTCAACAAAAACCGGGGCAACCCCACCATGTTCCAGAGCGCAATGGGCTCCTGGGGGTAATTGCGATCGCAGATACCATCCGACCTGTGCTGAACCTATAAAGGACAAAAAGCGTATACGGGGATCTCTGAGTAATTTCTCGGTAATTTCATTCTCACAGATAATGGATCGACACCAGTCCTTGGGAAGCCCGGCTTCATAGAGCATTTCTAAAAAATTAAGACATGACAGGGGAGTTGTCTTTGAGGGTTTGACAATGACCGGAGCCCCAACTGCCAGAGCCGGTATTACCTGATGAACGATGAGATTCAAAGGGTGGTTAAAGGCACTGACAGCAACCACAACGCCAACTGGTTCCTTAATGGTATAGGCCAGTCTTTTTTGGGAGGATGGAGTGGCTCCCATGGGAATCATTTCTCCCTTAGAACTATTTAATTCCCGAATTGCTACTCCGACTCCCTGTCGCGCCCGTTCCACTTCAATCAGAGAATCCTGTAAGGGTTTCCCACCTTCTATAGCAGCTAATCTGGCCAATTCTACTTTGCGACTGTACAGGTTATGCATCACCTTTTGTAAAATCTGCACCCGCTCCACTTTACTTAACCATGCTTCTCGATTACAGAATAATCGATAAGATGAATCCAATATGGCAAATACCTCTGATTCATTTTGCAGAGGTATTTCTCTAATCAGTTTGCCGCTAAACGGTGATCGAACTTTCATCTTGATGGCCATAATACTCTCCCTTATTGATTGATGTATTTAGTGAAGATGTAAAGAACCTAACGCCCTGTGGGCGGACTTTGGTTCTTGTTGGAATACAAGCCCATCTTTCAAATTTATGAATATTATCTGTCATTATCTTTGTAGTGGCCAGGCCTGCCTGGCCTCTAGAGTTTTCCCCTTGTTGGTATGGCCGGGCAGGCCCG
>JANQEY010000305.1 GCA_028278125.1 bacterium
CATCAAGGTCACCAATCCATCCGATATCGCTGCACGGGGTATCCTGGCTACACCCGGAGTTGCCGTAGATGGCGAAGTTGTATCCCGGGGTAAAATCCCTAAAAAGGATACTATTGAAGGCTGGTTGTCGGATTAAACTAATGAAAATCATCTTAGTTCAGTAAAATATGATTTTTTCCTTCTGATTATTACCCGACAAATGCCAGGCTAGCTCCCGTTAAAACTCCATAAAGAGTCATTTTCACTTTGACTTCCCTGCCTGTTTGCTTATATTTGGAGAGTTAGCATAGACTAACAATCAAGAGATATAATTTTTCGATATTACTAAATCTGAACTAAAACATCAGGGATAAGGTCATGTTTAACAAACAAAAGATAAATAAAAAACGATATATTTCTAAGCTGAGCTCATATACGCTGGCATCAATTCTCCTGCTTGCCGCCAGCCTGGCGTATTCTAACGATAACTTCTCTGGAAACTGGGGTGGACTCAGGGAAAATCTTTCCAACAAAGGGATAGATTTTGAATTGGTCTATTCCGGGGAAGTCTATTCAAATATCCAGGGAGGGATTGATCAGAAAACAATCTACCACGACAACTACGACTTGATTGCGACAATTGATACAGAAGCTCTTTATGGATTAAAAGGCGGTATGTTTAATATTTATTTCCTTGGGAACTCTGGTGACAGCCCCTCTGAAAATATTGGCGATCTGCAGGTTGCAAGCAATATAGATACTGATGAGGCCTGGAAGCTGTACGAAGCCTGGTATCAGCAAAATATGTTCGACGATAAACTTTCAATCCTCGTTGGTCTGTTTGACCTTAATTCGGAGTTTGATGCTACTGAAACAGCCGGCCTGTTTCTGAATTCTTCTCATGGTATCGGCCCGGATTATTCACAGAGCGGAGTTAACGGCCCCTCCATTTTTCCGACAACTTCACTGGCTTTTCGCGGCCAGGTACAGGTGACGGACAATGTTCTGGTTCGCGCCGCAGTGTTCGATGGCATCCCAGGCGACCCGGAAAAAGCAAGTGGTACACATATCCTGTATGAAAGCGATGAAGACGGACTGCTGACTGCAGGTGAGATCAATTATTTAAACAGCGAAGATGAGGAACGGTTCTACAAATTTTCACTGGGTACCTGGATGTATTCGGCTGAGTTTGAAAAGATAGAAGATCCATCAGAAACAGGAACCGGGAACTTCGGATTTTATGCAATGGCTGAAAGTCAGCTTTACCAGGAAGATGAAAACCAGGGTTTAGCAGCGTTTGCCAGGTTTGGCATGGCGAATACGGACTACAACCCAATTGGCAACTATATTGGATTCGGAACAGTCTACACAGGCCTTCTTCCCGGCAGGGATGACGATCAGGTTGGACTTGCAGTAGCAATCGCAAATAATGGAGACAAGTTCAAAGATTCTGAGGAACAGGCGGGTGGTGAAGTGGAAGACGCTGAAACAAACATCGAATTCGCTTACAACGCCGGTCTACTCCCATGGCTGAATATACAGGCTGATCTGCAGTATATAATCAATCCGGGAACAGATCCTGACCTGGATAATGCTTTTGCCGGGGGGATAAGATTCTCTGTTTCGTTTTAAGACGTAGTAGGTAGTTTAACCAATTTTTTAGTGTGGGTTTTCACCACGTATTAATTCGATAGCGTGTGGAAGAACATCAATTATGGCCTCGAGGTTTTCACTTGAGGCTTTTTTACTGCCTGGAAGGTTGATAACCAGGGTCTTTTCACGGATACCACATTCTCCTCTTTGAAGCCACGCATGGGGAGTGATTTTTGAACTGGCCAGTCGCATCGCTTCGGCCAGTCCTGGAGCTTCACGTTCAATAACTTTTTTCGTCGCCTCCGGTGTAACATCTCTTGGACCAAAACCTGTTCCGCCGACTGTTACAGCAAGGTCAAGCCTGCGGCTCACAGATGCCATTAGCTTGGATTCAATCAATTTCTCGTCGTCGGGAATTATATCCTGCTCCACAATATTGGCGCCCAGTTTTGATTTTAGAATATCAATAACAGCAGGGCCAGCAGTGTCTGTTGCTTCTCCACGGGAGCACCTGTCGGAGATGGTAAAAACGGCTGCCTGGACAACGGTATTGTCCTTGTGGGATATAACTTCAATATCATCACCAGCCTTGATAGTGCTGCCTTCGAGAACCTCGGCAAACCGTCCCAGGCGGGGCATGATACAATCGCCGACTCGGTAAAAAATCTTGCATCGTTCATGGCACAATTTACCAACCTGAGTTATTTTAAGACACGCGTGTCCGATTTTAAGTTCTGTGCCTATTCCCAGGTCGCTTAAATCCAGCCCGGATACCACCAGGTTCTCGCCAAAAATACCGGGAGTGTAGTTGAGCCCGTCCTTTTCCATACCCTGGATATCTTTTATGTCAAGCAGGCTGATCTGCCTGTGACCGAATCCAGCGTGGGCGTCGTCCTTTATGCCGGAATCAACTACAAGTTCAGCGGAATCTACAGCCTGTTTAGAGGTACCCTTTTTATCAGAAACACAGACGTATTCGATCTTACCTTTTTCCATTGTTCACCATTCTAGTCAGCTTTATAGGTTCCTGATTTACCACCGGTTTTTTCCAGCAGCCTGATCGATTCAATCCGCATACTTTTACTCTGGCTTTTTAGCATATCGTAGAGGGTGAGGGCGGCGACGTTCACGGCGGTAAGAGCTTCCATTTCAACACCGGTTGGGGAGACAGTTGAAACGCTGGAGATTATCCTAATCCTGTCCTCACCCGGCTCAAAATCAACCGAAACATGTGAGATTGGAAGTGGATGACAAAGCGGTATCAACTCCCCGGTTTTTTTCGTGGCCATTATCCCGGCAAGACGTGCTGTTTCGTAAACGTTGCCCTTGGGCGAAGTGCCGTCAGCGAGGAGATCTATAATCTTTTTACCTGTAACAACATATCCCTCGGCGGTGGCTTTCCGAAGGTTAGATTCCTTTCCACTGACATCCACCATCCTGGCAGCACCCTTTTTATCAAGATGACTCAAATCCACGATCATCCTCCAATCAGGTGCATCGGTTGTGTACTGACCATCGACTCCGGTGGTTGTTTATTTGCCAGGTAACGCCTGATAATTCCATTGTCTTCGCTGCATGGAGTTTTGTGCAGAAGGGTGGGGATTGACAGACCTTTTGTATCCATCAGGCAACGGTAGAGCCTTCCTCGGCTGTCCAGCCTTAACCTGTTGCAGGATTCACAGAATGGTTCGCTCCTGGGAGTAATCCAGCCGGTGGTCAGTTCGATTCCACTCCAGGATAACAATGATTTCCTCGCTGGACGGTTCGACGGCTCAACATCACTTAACCATATTCCGTTTTTTCCGATCCAGTCTCGGACAATATCAGCACTGACGTACTGGTTTTTTATCCAGGGGGATGAATTACCCCTTTTCATCAGTTCAATAAAACGGATTTCAAGATTATTGTTTGCGGCGAATGATAACAATTCCGGGATATCTTCCTGCCATGTTTCGCCGAGGAGAACGCTGTTCACTTTGACAGGTGTTAATCCATGTTCTACTGCAGCTTCTATACCTTTTAAGGTCTTCGATAGACTACCGCCACCGGTCAACCTTTCAAATCGATCCGGATCAAGCGAATCGAGAGATATGTTTACCCTTTCCAAACCGGCATCACGCAACGGTTCCGCAAGCTGCTCCAACCTGAATCCGTTTGTGGTTAGGGAGATACGATCAAAACCCAGCTCACTTTTTAGTTTGCCCACAAGCTCAACAATGGCGGGGTACATTAACGGCTCCCCACCCGTCAATTTCACCTCGTTGAAAGAGATCGTGTTTTGCAGATAGCTGATCCATTCGAGGCAATCCTGAACATCTACATTGTTGCAATCCTTTGATAAACCGGGATCAGGACGGCAATAGAGGCAGTGAAAGTTGCATCGTTCAGTCACTGAGAGACGAAGGGCGTAACTATGGGAAGAAATACTAAAATTATGGTCGTCCGCAAGCTGCGGACAAGTTGTCGGCTTGAACACCGTTGGTTTCTCCTTTCCAAACACGGGAGGCTGCACCGTTTCCAGTACAACCCTCGGGACTCATACCGGTCCACCGCCCGAAAGTCCATCACACTTCGTGTACAGGTCAGACGGGTCGGAGAAAATGTATTTTGAGTACTACAATATAGCAGTATTTAAGTGTAGAAAAAAGCAGCTCAATAGTGAGAATTGGAGTGATATTTTTTTAGTGTAATAAATTAAAAATCCCGGCGCCTGATAAGCGCCGGGATTACTTTGCCCCTACACTAACTTGAATTGACTTTTCAGCAGTTAGGAGAGATTAAAGTCCCTATGATAGTCCTGTCTATTCCAATTTTCTCTAAACAGGTTAGCCTTAATTCAACCGGACCATTTTACGCACCTCGGTTGCACCCTTGGCCGTTGAGACATGGATAAAATAAACTCCGCTGGACAATCCCCCATTCGGCAATCCAATTTCGTGTTTTCCAGCGCCGAGTCTCTCTGTTTTCGTCTGAGAAACTTCTTCACCAAGTATATTATAGATCTGGATATTCAGATCCGTTGCCGAAGACAGGTTGACAATTACAGTAAATCCCGGATTAAAGGGATTCGGGTAAATACTGTCTATAGAAAAGTCTTCCGGTAACACCTCTTTTTCAGGCTCGAGTACATCAAGTTCACCCCAGCGCTCCCATTCTTTAAATTCCCACGCGGAGTGTAATTCCCATTGATCGGTTTTGTGTGGACTGGGAACCTGGTCGAGGCTGGTGAAATCGCTTTGGCCCGGCGGGCAGATGTTGGCCGCGTTGTCAAGATCTCCCCAGTCGATAGCCTGCTGAAAGGTTCCGTGAGTGTAAATTTCTTCCGGGACATGTTTCAAATTTTCAAAGCTGAATGGAGTCAATGGACCAACGAAATTATCGATTTCAGTAACACCATGAGCGCCAATCCAATGTACGTTGTCACCATTATCCCACCAGGATACAGGTTTGTTGTTCCAGTTGACAAAATAGTCCTGGTTGTTCACATCCGCCTGGGGTAGAGCCTCAAAGGGGATGATTCCTCCCCATTCCTCACTTCCGTCTCCAAAATGGGGTAACCGTGGATCGATACCATCCGTACGGTCCTGGTAGAATCCCGTGTGATAATAATTGATATCACCATTTTCGAAGGCAAAAAACATGTTAAATGACAATGGATTTTGTGCGATGACCTGCTCTACCTCTGCTACGGTTTCAGTCTGCCAAAGATTAAAAAACGAGATCAACAGGCTCATTTCCTGATACCTGGAAGTGGACTTCATTGTATAAACGTGTTGATTTTGCAGATCATCTGCAAATACCGGTCCGTGAACTGTCCTGTAGTGGGTAAATTCGTGATCTTCACCACCGGCGACAGGAATCACTTCATTAATGACTTCGAAATCATGCCATTGATCGTTGTACCAATACCTCGAGTATGAATTATCCTCCGTGGAATCGATGTACACATCCTGGTTATCAGACATTCCGCTGGTGACAGTCCATGCAAAATGATCAGTCCTCCCGATAAACACTCCCGGTAAACCAGCCATTGCTGCACCTCCTATATGGAACTCGGGACAGGTTAATTCCGCCTCCAGGGTGCTGTTTGCTTCGTACTGACTGGGCTCACCCATTTGTGGACACCCCAGAAGCATGGTTGATCCTGACGAAGATTTTTGTTCGCTGATCAGCACAGCAAAACTGCCCAGTTTTGGAGGCAGGTTCAGGTCGTAAAACGCCTGGCGAATTTGATTTTTCCTTTCATTCCAGCCTTCGACAACAGAGGATTCAACTTGACGACCGGAGAATGACCAGTTTTGTGTGGCAGCTGTTCCTCCGTTGTGAATGGTCGTTGGAGCTGTAGGATCATTAATCTGACGATATTCATCAAACCAGTCCGAACCATACGATTGGAGCTCATTGAGGCGATCAAGTTCTTCTCCGCCGAACAACCCAAAATTCAGCGCGACAAACTGGATCACGGCAATTGTTTTTTCTGGGGTCCAGTCTTCCATCTCAAGATCGGCAAATGCATAAGGCTTGTATTCATCTGGGTTAGCCTCGATGGAATCCAGGTATGTATTTACGCCATCTGCGTATGCCTGCAATGCGATCTGAAGATCCTCGGGAAGAGTTTGGAATGTTGCAGTGCGCTCAGCCTCCGTATATCCCATTCTCCGAACCTCCTCATCAACAAGGATAAATGCGCTACCGAAGATCTCAGATAATGTTCCCTCTCCAGACCTGCGAAAAATCTCCATCTGGTACAACCGATCTCTGGCAGTGGCGAATCCTTGCCCGAACATTACACCAGCAATTGATTCTCCGGAGATATGAGGTACACCATAATCATCCCGTTCAATGGTAACATATGTGTTATCTGGTACCTGCAGCGTAATCCCAAAAGCTGTGATGTTCCATACCAGCATCAATAGTGAAAAGATAATTATTCTTTTTAATTTGTCTCTGGACATGATGTATTCCCTATTATGTATGGCGTTCACGGAAGCTGATTCCACTGGAAAAGTGATCATGGTTTCAAGTGCCTGGTATTCCGTTTCTAAGCTAGCAGATGTGGGTGAGAAGTGAAATACGGATTTCTAGTTCAAAGGAAAATCAGCTTTCAACAATACAGGATATTGACTCTGTTACAGATATAATTCAGACAATCTTTAAAGGTTATTCATGATATCGATGTGCAACCGCACTAAACTAACAGGTTACTCTGGGAAGATAAGATTCGATATAGATTACAATTTTATAAAGAATATTGCCTTTATTATACCTCATCTACACAAAAATATATTTGATTCAAAGAATTTGATTGTCTTATAAGTTTATTGTGCAACAAAAATATCTATTCAATGCCAACAGCCATATTTTATTGAAAGTATTAAATACAACAAACACTGTGTTAGACACCCCTAACATTGGCTGAAAATATAGTTGTTACTTTAGCAAAACTCAATAGTATATAGAGTTATGAGAGCAATCAGGGCCTGGAACCTGGAGCCGCATTACGTTTGATTTGGTTCCAGTGCTAAATTTTCTTACAGGCCAAAGTGTTGACTGTTTGGCGAGCAACTTATGTAACGTTTCTTCTAAGAATCTTAAAAATTTTGATTCGAGATTCTGATCATGCATGTTAAATACCAGATAATAGAAGTGATTAAACTGGTTTTGTCTTTATAGCGGGGATTCTAGTTCAATAAATAGTCATGAAATACTTATACTAACTAGAGGCAAGAGAAGTTGTGGTTACTCGTCGCCATAACTTGTCCGGGTATTTTCCCAGGTTACCATCATGAATACCCGGTTTTCCTTAAATTTGTTAAATCAGTTTATAATTTTCTCCAGGATTCCAAGCAAAACTTCAACCCGGTTTTCATCAGTAGTTAAGATAGAAATCACATTCTCCAGGTCTCCGGGTGTTGTTTTAAACGGATGCTCCAGCCACACCTTTGGCAGGGGGACGGATTTATGACCCTCCACCAGCACAACATCACAATAACCGGAAAAAAACGAGATCTGCTGTTTCAGGGACAGGCTTCCCTCGTCTTGATGCATTCGTATCGTAAGTTCTTTTTCACTTTGCAGCGCAACATGAGCACCGCTTTTAAACAGGCGGTCTGAATCTTTGCCGGGTTTATCAATTTCTACATCACTCGAAGTATGTTTGATAATCCCTACCTTAAGTCCTCTTTTCGAAAGGATTGGGATTGTTTCTTCAAGCAAAGTGGTTTTACCTGAGCCCGACCATCCGCACACAGCTAAAACCACTGTTTTAATATCAGTCATATCGGTTATTATCAGCTAAAATTTCTGGTTTTTGATCAGGTGCCGGGCAATAACCAGCCTCTGAATCTCATTAGTACCCTCAAAAATCCTCACAATCCGGGCGTCACGGTAGAATCGTTCGATGGGATATTCGGACATATAACCCATGCCGCCGTGGATCTGTACTGCTTTATCAACAACACGGTCGAGAGCTTCGCTGCAGAACAGTTTTACAATCGAGGATTCACGGCTGTATGGCATTCCCTGGTCACACATCCAGGCTGTACGATAGGTCATACTTTCCATAGCGTAAACATCAGCTGCCATCTCTGCCAGCATAAACTGGATAGCCTGTAGTCGTGATATTGGACCTCCGAACTGTTCGCGCTGGTTAGCGTGTTGAATAGACAAGTCCAGTGCCTCTTTGGCTGCGCCCAAACATTGAGCGCCGAGGGATAACCTGCCAACATCCAGGGTCTGCATGGCAACATGGAATCCCTTGCCACGGGTACCGAGCATATATTTTTTCGGTACACGGATGTTATCAAAAAATATATCGGTTGTGTGAGATCCACGAATCCCCATCTTCTTTTCCGGGGGACCGGCGGAAAAACCGGGCATGTCCTTTTCTATGATAAATGTGGAAATACCATGTGTGCCGGTGCCCTCATCCGTCCGCGCAAAAACACTGTAAACATCAGCTACACCACCATTGGTGATAAACGTTTTCTGCCCGTTGACGACAAAACAATCGTCCTCTTCCACTGCTGTTGTTTTCATGGCTGCGGCGTCAGATCCTGCACCGGGTTCCGTCAGGGCAAATGCAGCTATCTTTTCACCGGACGTTAAAGCAGGTAAAAACTCTTTTTTCTGCTCATCAGTTCCGGCTAAATATATTGCCATGGCACCGATTGATTCATGACCACCGAGTACAACGGACGTCGAGGCGCAAGCCCGGGCGATTTCCTCCTGGACAACACAATAGCCTGTTTCACCGAATCCGGAGCCGCCGTACTCTTCCGGGAAAACCATACCCATAAAACCGAGTTCGGCCATTTTATCCATGGTACTTTTGGGTACTTTACCCTCCAGGTCAACCTGTTCGGCAAGGGGTTTCAGCTCTTTCTGAGCGAAACGCCGCGCCATTTCCCGGAGCATCTCCTGCTCTTCATTAAACGTGAAATCCATCTCTTTTCCCACGTTAGAGGTAATACAACCATACTACGATAAATTAACCCGGCCAGGGCCGGGTCGGGATTATACTACAACAATCAATCCTACGGTACCGCTATCGACCTCAGTGAATTTGGATCACCTTCACGCATCAGGTCGAATCCTTTGTTAATATCCTCTAAACTAAAGCGGGCTGTGACAAGATCCTTGACCTTGATCCTGCCGATCCTTGCCATTTCTATAATCCGAGGATAATCTACCGGCCTGCAGCCAAGTGAACCGACAACCTCCTGCTCAAAGAACATGATCTTCGATGCCGGAAGTTCCACCGGTTTATGGGTATATCCAACAACAACCGTACGACCACCCTTACGAATACAGGCAAACGCCTGCTGGATAGTATTCGGATTACCGATACATTCAAATGTTACATCGGCACCACCACCGGTCAGCTTTTTCACAGCCTTGTCAATCCGTTCAACTTCCCTGGCATTAATGACTGCCGTTGCACCAAGCTTTTTCGCCCATTCAAGTTTTTCCGGGATAACATCGACAGCGATAACCGACGCTCCAACAGCAGCAGCTACCTGGACAGCGTTGATCCCTACACCACCACATCCGAAGACAACAACATTGTAGCCGGCTTTTACTTCGCCACGGTTGACTACAGCATGGTACGGTGTGCTGATAGCATCAGCGATAATGGAACTCTCTTCCAATGGTAATTCATCAGGGAGGAGAAGAGCGTCTTTAGCCGGGGCGATAACATATTCAGCGTAAGCGCCGTCAACATGGTTACCGAACATCACCATAGCATCACAGATATTCTCTTTCCCGATACGGCAATTCGGGCAAACACCACACGTAAGAACAGCCGGCAGGAGTACACGGTCGCCCTCTTTCCAGTTGTTTACCCCAGGCCCCATTGCCGCTACAGTCCCGGATGGTTCATGACCCAGGATCATCGGAGGTTCTTTGAAAGTAGGCACCCCGTGGTCTATATAATGCATGTCGGTATGGCAAATTCCGCATGCCGCTACTTTTACCAGTATTTCACCCGCTTTCGGCTCAGGAGTTGGTACCTCCTGGACTTCCAGTGGCTTGTTCCCACCAAGAAATACAGCCGCTTTCACGATATCACCTCCAATGTTATAATTTCTTCATGAGTAATCGATCTATCCCCTTTTATCCCTTCGGTCGGACATAAATAGTACGTTCTAACTGGCTGAAACACTTTTCACAGCTGTCGTCAGGCAGGTTATCGGGTTTTTCAGCCTCCTCAAGCTTTACTTCGAAACCCAGTTCTTCGAATAATTCAACCGCTTCCTTCAGCCTGGTTCCGAAAGTAGTAAACCGTTTCTCCCAGCCCTCTTTTTCCAAATCATTCTTCACTGCAAGAGTCTCAGGAATTGTTGGTTTCCAGCTCCAGGAACACCATTTTCCCCGGCGCGAACCCCTTGTTGGCGAAAAAGCGGATAAGTCCCTGGTCCTTCCAGTCGACAAGTGTCTGGACTTTACTGATCCCAAGCTTGCGCAACTGTCCCAGGGTGTGGTCAAACAATTCCGAAGCAAGTCCTTTGTTACGATATTCAGGCAGAATTCCAATCGTATCGATTGTTGCCTGGTTTTCCGGTAGTCCGAATTCACCGCTTACTACTTCGGCCATCAAAAATCCTACAACCTCACCACCATATTCAACAACATTTGACGCAATCATCCGCCATTTTTTATCAAGGGCATCGTCAAGTTTGCGCCCCAGGTAAGTCTCTCTGCTTTCACCGGTTGATTGTTCATCTATCCGGACAATCGCGGATAAATCTTCCAGCCTTACAGGTCGTATCGTAAAATCTGAATCTAAAGACATATATTCTCCCTTCCGATCTTCAGTGGATCTGTCCACTAAAAAAGATCGTCAAGATCATCATCCCCCTCGGGCATTTTGCCATGTTCCTGGACATATTGCTGAATTAATTCACTTTCACGCTTGGTATACATGGGATCTTCTTCCCATTTCACTTTAACCACGTCATCTTCACCGACGTCTTCCAACCATTCCTCCAGCTGATCACGTAAATTTTCAGTACCCTGGATTTTACTGACCTCACCGGAAGCATCTGCTTTCAGCAAGACACCAGATGTTTTCGGGACTTTTTCCAGAACGCTATCGTCCAATTTCATCCAGCTTTCAGGGGGAAGGGTAACTGGTTTGATCAGTCGACGGATATTACACCTGAGGCAACGGTTGGCTTCGGCTACCGCTTGAACAGGATCAAGTGTTGAATGGATTTGCCCCAAAGTTTCAATCCGTTCTTCCGGTGGTAGATGAACAGGCTCATTACGTTCTTCTAGGCTGACATTCTCTGCAGCAAATATTTCTTCCTCATCCTCTTCCGTTATCAGTTCACCATCGCCACCGAGGAATTTATCCACAGCAACAGCTACACGTTGTCCCGAAGCAATAGCTTCGACAATCGAAGAAGGCCCATGGATCAGGTCTCCCGCTCCAAAGAAACCGGGTAACCATGTTTCCACGGATTCAGCATCTGGTGAGAGTAAGCCAGTACTACCCAATACATTTCCACTTTCAGGTCCGAATGCTGAAGGATCGGTTGTTTGTCCAACGGCGAGGATCACCCAGTCGACCTGTCGTTCTATGCGGTTGCCATCAGCGAACTGGGGACTGAAATGCCCCTGTGAGTTAAATACCCGGGTACATTTCTTAAATACCGCACGGGTAATTCTTCCATTGTCGCTGGTAAATTCAACCGGTCCCCAACCAAGAGTCAGGGTAATTCCCTCTTCATCCGCTGCTTCCAGGTCATCCTCGTGGGCGGGAAGCTCTTTTTCCGATTCCAGTGCGATCACTTCTACATTTTCAGCGCCGCACCTGAGGGCGGTCATTGCCGTATCAATGGCAACACTTCCACCACCGACCACTACAACATTTCCGTGAAGCCTGATCGGATCATCTACCAGTGCCATCCTCAGGAAGTCTATTCCCCAAAGAACACCCTCGAGATCAACACCATCAACCTCAATCTTTTTACTTAATGGAGTACCGAGTGCGATTACTACCGCGTCATAACCAAATTCACGCAGGGTGCGGGGATCAAGGTCATCACCCAGACGCCTTTTCCCCTGGAATTCTATTCCAAGATGATCCAGGAATGCAAGGTCACGTTCCAGCGCTTCCAGCGGCAACCGGAACCTGGGGATGCCATATCTTAAATATCCCCCCGGTTTTTCAGCGGCATCAAAGAGAGTAATCTTGTGTCCCCACATCGCCAGTCGCCAGGCTGTTGCCAGTCCAGCAGGTCCTGCACCGATAATTGCCACCCTGCTTCCCGTGTCCGGTTTACGGGGTGGAGGGGTATCGGCATCTTCTACCTCGAAAGCGAATCGTTTCAGGTCGCAGATAGAAACAGCTTTATCAAGATGGCTTCTGCGGCAATGTTCTTCGCAGGGATGGAAACAGGCATACCCCAGTGTAGCCGGAAGAGGTACACTCTTCGCGATAACACGACGTGCTGCGGCAGGATTACCCTCGGCTATTCGCCTGATATACTGTGGAATATCTATGCCAGCCGGGCAGGCATTTACACAGGGTAACGGAGCCCCATCAGCAGGTGACTCAACTCCTTCACGATCCCGTAAAGCACCGGTGGGACATATCTCTACACACGCACCACAGAATTTACATTCTGCCTCGGGCATATCGCCGGGCTTAATGGTTCCCACAACAAGCTTTTCATCTTTCAGTACCGAACCGAGGACATTGGCATTTGCCACTTCACGGCAGGCTCGTACACAGCGTAAACATGCTATACAGAGTGAATAATCCCGTATAAAAAGTGGATCTTCGAATATCTCTTTCGATTCCGGCGCACGGTAGGGTGGAAGACTTGGGTGATAACCGACGTAATCAGCAATCTTACCAAGCTCACAATGCCCCAGCAGGACACAACACCGCTCTGATTCAGGGACATTCATCGAACACTGCGAACGGCTGCAGCCCTCTTTCTGTTCACAGAGAAGGCAGGCATGCGGATGATCTTCAAAAACCTTGATTAACCTCTCCTGCCTGATAGTCGCAAGCTCAGGATCATTGGTCGTTACAACCATACCATCCTCAACCGGTCTACGGCAGGCGGAACCCGGTTTATCCCTACCTTCGATTTTTACCTTGCAGAGTCCGCACCCCTTAACCTTGGCATCACGTGTAGATTCGCCAGAGTTTGAGCCGGGATATTCATTCTCGCCACGGTATACTTTCTCGTCAAGAACAACTTCTTTAAAACTTGAAACAGAGTTGTGAGCACAGAGGTGTGGAATATAAATATCAGCAGCCAATGCAGCATTCAGTATTGAAGTACCCTCAACCGCCGTAATATCCTTACCGTCTATTTTTAAAGTTACATCCGCCATAATTTTACCAGGAATGTTGTATCGCTTCGGGTTTACATGCGGCAACGCAGGGCAACACGGGACGGTCAGTCACCGGCTTACATGGCGCGCAATCGTACTTGATTGATTTACGCTTTTCCTCCATGACCCACGCGACTTCGTCATCATAATCGTCCTCGATTATTTCGAAAAGTTTGGCCGGGCAGGCTTCAACACAGTCATGTGTTTCGCAATCAATACATTTGTCCGTGTCAATGGTGATATAGTATTCACCGGAACCGTCCATATAGCCATAGTTTGCTTTCATCTATTCTCCATGGCAATCATTTTGTAAAAACTGTCCAAATATTGAAGCATTACCAGAGTATCGAGATTGCTTCGTCGCTACACTTCCTCGCAACGACACTATTTTTCGCTATTGAGACAGCGCCATTTTTTATTTTTTACGTCCTTTGCCCTTATCTACAAGTGCTTTGGCGAACAGGGCAGCGCCGATCGCACCGGCGATCTGGGTGTCATGCTTCGGTTTCAAGGCTTTGAGGCCAAGTTCCTTTTCAATCCGGGAAACAACCCCGGTATTTTTGGCAATCCCACCGGTGATCGCAAAATCTTCCTGGACTCCAACACGCTCCAGCAGGGAGAACACACGGTGCGCCATTGCCGAACAATAGGCCGCCAACACCTTACTCTGAGGCCAGCCTTCACGTAGTAAACCGGCAGCCTCTGACTTGGCAAACACCACACAAGTCGATGAAACAGGTGGTGGTTCTTCTTCAACCTCGAGCGACAGATCGCCAACGTCCTCGATGGGGATACCAAGCAGGTCAGCGAAAACTTCCATACCACGCCCTGTTCCCGCAGCGCACTTATCGTTCATCAGGAAATTGGTAACTTTTCCACGTTCATCGCAGAGGATCGCTTTACAATCCTGGCCACCCATATCGAGGATCGTCCGTACAGTTGGGCCATACATAAAATTTCCACCACGAGCGTGGCAGGCAATTTCTGTGATTGCCTTGTCGGAAAACGGTACATTTACACGTCCGTATCCGGTTCCCACGATATAGTCAAAATCGTCCAGGGTGATCCCGGTGTCTTCCAAGGCCCAGTTCATTGCGTTTCTTGCGCTGTCAGGACTGTCCGAACCCGTTCGCATGCTGGCAAACGCGGCGAGTTCTCCATCGACCATTACTACAGCTTGTGAACTCACAGATCCAACATCAACACCACCGGTTACCACCTTGCCGTTACTTATATCCAGGTTTTCATCATGCCAGTTATATTCTTTCCAGCGCCAGAATTCTTTCGCCATCAGTGACTCCTTCAATAAATCGTCCTGGAACACCAGCTTGTAAATAGTGTTCCAAACTTTCAGGCAGCAGTTATTTTAAATATCCACTACTTATCACGCCTTATCGGCTGCAATTAAAGCAGCACCAAGAGCGGTAATCATTTCCGGATCGTCCGGTATTGTCACATCGTGCTCGAGTGATGTGGTAAGTGAATGAACAAATCCAACGTTGCGTGCCATACCGCCTATCAGTGCAATATCAGGGTTAATCCCCACACGCCTTGCCATGGAGACAATTCTGCTGGCAATGGCGTCATGAATCGCCTTGGCTATATCCATTTTTGGTGTTTTTGCGTGAAGGAGGCTCACCACTTCGCTCTCGGCGAATACAGCGCACTGGGCATTCATTGGAACAGATGCTGACGATTCCAGTGAAATTTTACCCAGCTCCTCGACAGAGACCTCGAGCGCTCTGGCCATAGATTCCGTAAACGCGCCCGATCCGGCAGCACATTTTTCGTTGATGGCAAAGTCTTCAACCTTACCATCATCATTACTGCGAATCGCACGTCCTTCCTCTGCGCCAACATCTATAATGGTTTTAACACCGGGGTAAAGATGTTTGCATGCCCTGGCGTCGGCTGTAACCTCGGTGACTGTCTGCGTCGCATCTTCGATAACTTTGCGGCCGGCCCCGGTAGAACATGTGGGAACTTTCCCGTTATCTACCCCGGCTTCACTAAGTGTCTCTACGAGTAGTTCCGAGGCGACCTTCTGCTGTTCAAATCCGCCTTCACGTTTTCCCGCCGACACCACCTCACTATCCTTGAGGATAATGATTTTTACGAATTTTGCCCCTACATCTATACCTGCTGTAATCATAATGCTCCTCAGGTTGTTGCAAGAGGTTGCAAGTCAAGAGTTTCCATAAACGAATCTATCCGGGCCTGGGTACGTGCTTCGTCAAATTCACGTTCGTCACCCATATTACCCTCAAATGTCATAATCGGAACACCAGATTCCGCGATACCCCTACGGTTTTCCATGATCCCGGTAGATAAGCCTTCGCAGCCACGGTTGAGATGAAGCATTACCCCGTCAACCTTCCACTGTTCCACAATCTTCAGCATCATTTCCGTCTTCAGCTTCGGATCATAGAAATGCTGCCATTCGGGTCTTGAAAGCGTCCACTCTGCCAGTACCTCGAGTGCTTTGTCACGGGAATTGATATCAACACCAAGATCCATCGGCGTTGTTCTCGGCCCAAAGCTTCCGTCCTCTTTGTATTCCCAGTTCCCTATCAGGCCGAAGGTATAAAGTGATCCCACAGACAATGCTCCATATGATTCCAGGTAACGGAAGACCTTGAGGAATCCCCATGGCGGTTGTGTATCGCTCATCAGCCGGCAGCGTTCATTGGCAATCGCCGCGATCCCGCGATCAACCCTGTCCTTCACTTCATCAAGCAACTCATCGTAGAAATCAGCGAATTCTTTTTTAGCTTTTGACAATGTTCCAAAGACATAAAGTGAATACATCGATTTTTCATCGAGCGGTGCCGGGACATTCATATTCAAAGCACAGATTTCCGCCCAGGTTGAGGTCGAACGGCAGTCGTTTTTAACCGCTTCTATCAGTTTTTCATCGTCGTAAGTCCTGCCGGTAACTTTCTCCATGAACTCGATGCCTTCATGCATCTGGTCTACGATAAAACGGATTTTATGTGGATTATCCTTAACTTCGTGATAGGGGCCGACACTGACATCAATGTTGAAATAGGGGAAGTTTTCGTATTCCGATACTACCTGGTACCACTTGGCGTGGCTGCAGCAGATATGGTCCTGGAATCCAAAATCCGGTTTTGGATAGGGCCCGCCGAAAAGGAACTTGTTCAGGTACATCGAACCCCAGTAATTGCGCATGTAACTGCAGAGGTCACGTGCCCAGCCCTTCGCCTCAGTCGCCTCAAGACATTGGAGGGAAAAGTCCTTATTAAACGCGATTGACGCGGCATATGGTTCACCGGTCAGGGGATAAACATCATCACCCAAGCCGTATGGTATCGCGTCGAAAGACCACGCTCCACCTGTCCAGCGTATTCCGCCTCGTTCATGGGCGGATGCGTAATCCAGGTAATATTTCTCGCGTAATTCTTTCGCTTTATTCCAGCATTTAAGCTGTTCTGTTTTGTATTTTGCCATTGTATTTCTCCAGCTTGGTTTCCGTAGTCAAATCCTTAGAACAAATCTTCTTCCATGATCATCTCAAGGAACGCTTCTACCCTGATTCTGAATTGACCTATTGGAACCGTAACGTCAAACTCCAGGAACAGGCATGGGAAACCATTATCTTCCAGGTATTTCCGCAGTGGTGGAATATCAGCTTCATGTGGGTCGCAGAATTTCTGCTGGATCAATATTACACCCTGTACGTCATAATCTTTCGCTAGCTGCAGGATATGGGGGAACCTGGTTCTCTCCACGTGATCTTTCGCCGGGCATGCAGGACGTTCTACATACCGTTTCGCCATTGCTTCGATCCTGTCGGGCATCTCTGGTGTTTCGTTCCAGAAATACCTGGTCCCGGTGCAATGATCGTCAACTACGACCGTCGATCCAACCATCTCCACCATCTTGATAAACTCAGTGTCATCATTTTCTGAGCCGACAAACATCAGGCGGGCACCGGTGTCACGATCAAGCTGACGTCCGGCTTTCAACTGGTCGAGAACTTTACGAATTTCTGCTGTGTGTTCATCCTTGTCTATCCAGCCACTGGTAACAGTTACCCACATCGCTTCGAGACCGGTAACAGGTGGATCAGGCTGTTTTCGCAGCTCATATAGCTCATGCATTGCCGCCCTGTTTGCATTAAGCGATTTAATACCACGGTCGAGGTCTTCGTCTGTCAACACCTTGCCGGTGAATTTCTCCACGGCTTTCCTGAAATTTACCAGCTCCTTGTTCAGGTAAGGAACCGATGCTGGCGATTGAACAGACATGGGATGAGGCAGGTAATAAGTAAACGATTGCTCAACATTATCTTCCCAGGCCCTGTAAGCCTGCCTCAGATGAATGCAGGATTGCGCCAGGGTGATGCCGTCGAGGTAGTCATATCTTCCTTTTAAACCCTGCGCCAGGACATCCCTGCAAAACGGACAGAACATTCCAAAGAGATGAGGTTCAGTAACATCCTGTGGTTCGTGGCTACCAAGCACACGAACAGGAAGGATGTTGGCTCCTACCAGGATCTCTTCAGGGACATAGCTGCAAAAACACCCGAAAACCTTCCCCCCGGTTTTCTGTTTCCAGTCTTTTGCGTATTCATGCCTCTCGTTGTACCACTTTTCAAATTGTGAAAACATATTTTCCTCTTTTCAACAACCTTATTAAAAACAAGGAAATATTATTGAAGTTATTTTTAACGATCTATTATTCATCACTCCATACAGGAGGTCGCTTTTCAAGGAAAGCCGTTAAACCTTCATGAGCGTCCCTGGTTTTCATCAGCTTCTCGAGGTAAATCTTGTCTGCAAGATCAGCCTCTTCCTCAATTACCAGGTGATTTGTACGATCAACCGTTTCCTTTGTAAGTGCAAGGATCGCTGCGCTGTTCGCAGTGAATTTCCCGATGTATTCTTCCAGCATGTCATCAAAGTCATCTACGGGGTAAACCTGGTTGATCAACCCGATTCTTTCCGATTCAGCAGCGGAATAGATCTCACCGCTCATCAGCCATTCTAAGGCACGGTTGCGTCCTATCAACCGGGGGAACAATACGGCTGCCATTGGAGGGAATACACCAACCTTGATCTCCGGCTGACCGAACTTGGCTTTTTCTGATGCGACTACAAGATCGCATCCTAACGCCAGTTCGCAACCACCACCAAGAGCCGCACCTTTAACAGCCGCGATTGTTAGTGCCCTGATCAGGTAAAGTTTCTTAAAGACATTGCCGAACACCTCTATCATCTCGTAAACCTTGTCCTCGGTGTGTTCGGAAACATCTACACCGGCTGAGAACGCTTTACCCTCAGCGTTGATGACGAGAACCCGGAGGTTGTTGTCCAGCGCCATACTATCAAACACATCGCACAGCTCACGCATCATCTCGATATTCAAAACATTGACCGGGGGACGGTTCAGCGTGATCGTCGCACGTCCCTTTTCTGATTCTACTAAAAGATGTTTGTATTCAGGCATATGTCCCTCGAAATAGTTTGTTTAAAACATTTTTCGAAAACGGTTCAGCTTTCTGCTCTTTCCCTCTGCTGATGTCCTGTACTGAATGGCAGACAGGAATCCTTGAGGAAATCCTGGGCACGGTCGATAAACTCTTCGTCGGTGATCTTTCTTTCACGCCATTCAAGTTCGTCACCCGTAGCGAATCCCATCATCACGTTTGAAGACATCCGCAATGCTTCCACAACCAATTCATACAAATGCGTACAGCCAGATGATCCACCAAGGACAGGACGGATATTCCGCGTTATTCCACGTTCTATCTTCATCCCGACAACCTGGTCGATCAGGCTCTTGGTTACAGCGCAAACCCTGAACGGTGTTTTGATCATCTGGCACTTGGCATCCAGGATGGTCTTGGTGGAAACCTCAACAACAAGGTCAACACGCATGTTATGGTTCAGGTCAAGCAGCGAAGCCTTGGTACGAACCTGGTCGTCGCTAAGTTTTGTCACCGCGACGTTGATGTTCCGTTCGTAGATTTCCTCAAAATCTATTCTTTGTGATCCCCCGTGTTTTTCAGCAAACTTTATCGCCATTAAATACCCCGATTAACTTTCACGCTTGATAATTGCCGCCATTGTTACACCGCCACCTCCGCAGATTGAGGCTATCCCGATCTCCTTGTCGTGTGTTTTCAGAGCATAGGCAAGTGTTGTGACTATTCGTGCACCGGAAATTCCGGTGGGATGGCCAAGGGCGATGGCTCCACCATGGACATTCAGCTTGTCACTGTCCCAGTTCAGGACTTTTTCGTTGGACAAAACCTGGATGGCAAATGCTTCGTTAACCTCGATCAGGTCCATGTCATCAAGTTTCATCCCGGCTTTTTCCAGTGCTACCGGTATAACAAGACCGGGACCTTCGCCCATTGTCTGTGGCGATACCGCTGCTCGTGCATATGCCACGATCGAGAACAACGGTTTTACACCAAGGCTTTCCGCCTTTTCACGACTGGCCAGGATCACAGCAACAGCACCGTCAGACATTCCGCAGGCATTAGCCGCTGTGACGGTTCCACCCTTACGGAATACAGCAGGAAGTTTCCCCAGTTTTTCAACGTTTACCGGGTAACGGATGGTCTCATCTTTTTCGAATACGGTTTCCGAATCCCTCTTCGATGCTGGAGGAACAGTTACCGGGACAACCTCATCGTTGAACCAGCCTTTTTCCCACGCGTTATGAGCCTTTTCGTGGGATTGGGCAGCGAAAGTGTCCTGTTCTTCACGGGATATGCCATATTTGTCAAACAGGTTCTCAGCAGACTGACCCATTCCTTCACCCGTCAGGGGATCGATGGAATCCGACCACCCATCCTCGAGAACCTTGTTACCCATTTTCATTCCCTGCCAACGGGAATTTTTTAGCAGGTAGGGGATTGTGGACATGGAATCAAATCCACCGATCATGGTGACTTCGGAATCGCCGATCATAATCTGCTGTGCAGCCATGGCGATTGCACGCATCCCCGAAGGACATGCCATGTTCAAAGTGATAGCCGGTGTGTCTTCCAGCATTCCGCCACGAACAGCTGCCGTTCTTGCGGGATTCGGTCCATTTCCAGCCTGACGGCAAGATCCAAGGATCACGTCGTCAATCTGCCCCGCATCAAGTCCAGCCCTCTCACGAGCTGCCTTTACAGCAACCGCGCCAATGTCATACGCCGCCATGTTTTTTAACGTGCCGCCAAATGATCCCATTGGTGTACGGCAGGCGGAAATCGCCACTATATCATTGAGCTTTATCATCAAAAATTCTCTCCTTTTACTGCTTTATTCATTACTTCAGAAACTTCAAACATCAATCTGATTTATTGTGTGGCCCGGTTGGCTTTGACAACCGGGTTTATCAACATCAGATATATTGCCCGCCGTCTACCTTGATAATCTCGCCTGTTACATGACGTGCCTTGTCTGATGACAGGAATGCTACAACCTGAGCGACGTCGTCAGGATCACCAAGCTTACGGATGGCTGTTTCCGACAGACTGGCCTGCTTGGCTTCCTCCGGCATGGCATCCATCATCGCGGTCAGGATCAATCCCGGGGCAACGGCATTAACCGTAATCCCACGACCGCCAAGTTCCTTTGCTACAGCCTTGGTCATTCCATGTACACCGGCCTTAGCCGAAGAGTAATTTGCCTGGCCGAATTTTCCACGCATTCCGTTAATCGAAGTGACATTAACTATCCGTCCACTCTTTTGATCACGGAACTGCGGGGCTATCGCCCGGATGTAGTTGAAATACCCTTTCAGGTCGACATTGATCACGGCGTCGAACTGTTCTTCCTTCATCTTCCAGATGACACCATCCCAGTTCATCCCGGCATTATTGACAAGAATGTCCAGGTTGCCGAACTCCTTTGTCGCTTCATCAATCGCTTCCTGGGCACGGGCGAAATCCGATGTGTCAGCTTTTAACGGCAGTGCTTTCCTGCCGGCTTTTTTAACCTGTTCTGCAAGCTCCAGCGCTTCCTCTTCGTGCTTCCGGTACGTAAAAGCTACGTCGGCGCCTTCTTCAGCAAATAATTTGACAATTGCTGTTCCAATACCCTGGCTGCCACCGGTTACAAACGCTTTTTTTCCTTCTAATAGACCACTCACGATTTATCCCAATTATGTGTTTTGTAAATGTTTATTGGTTCGGTTTACCAAGTACAGCAGAATACAGTTCTTCATCCATCGCTGAACCTTCAGCCAGTTTCTGGCGGTAACCGATAAAGTCGATCACGTCCTGCCCGGTAATCTTCTTGGTGTTGAACGCGTTAAACCCGAGGAACGCTTCACCCTGCATGTTGGCTGCCAACCAGTGACGGTGTTCATGCTTGGTCATATCCCAGAAGAAACGTTTTTTCTGACGGATTCCGTCGATTGATTTCATCAGGCAACCAGGGAAGAGGTTGGCGAATGTCCAGATAATTTTGTCGATCTCTTTATCCAGCAGGCTGAAGTCATATTCCGCTTCTTTAATCAGGGTTTTGGCTGCTTTTGCCTTTTCACCTCTTTCGAACTCACCGTAGACAATTTCACCGTCCTCGATATAGCGATCTGTTATCACCAATGGGTTACGGACAAATTCACCGTTCTGTTTCAGAACAGGTGTAACCTTGGAAATCAACCCCTTGGTTTTCATCTTGTAGGATGACCAGAGCTCACACGAGACACAGTTCCAGATGGCATCATCATAGGTGAGGATTCCCGGCAGGAAGTCCGTTGAGCCGCCATCGGGAGCGCTTCCGTGACGGGGTCCAGCCTGGCCGAAAATTGCTGTATCAACGCTGAGAGTCAGATCGCAAGCCATACCGATCTCCTGTCCACCGGCTACACGCATCCCGTTTACACGGCAAATTACCGGTTTTTTACAGGTGAGGATCGCGTCAACCATGGCGTTGAACAGGTCCATGTAAAGACCATATTCCTGGGGACGGTTGGCGTAATATTCCGCGTATTCCTTGGTATTGCCACCGGTGCAGAATGAACGGTTTCCGGCTGCCGTAAATATTGCCGCAACCACACGCCTGTCCATACTCGCACGATGGAATCCGGCTATAACACCCTTCACCATTTCTGTCGTATAGGAATTATATTGCGCAGGATTATTCATTGTTATCCAGGCTGAATACAATCCGTCGACGGGATTACCGTCTTTACCAACAACCGGCTTCAGTTCATATATGATCCCCGGTGCTTCAGTGGAGAACAAATCCTCACTATATAAGTCATGATCTTTTAAGCCTCCTTCACGAGGTAGCCATTCCAAACCCATTTTCTATCTCCTCCCTGTTTGGTTATTTCGAATCGTCAGAATTTTCCTGTATTGAACTGGGGACAAACGAACCCTCGTTCATCATCCTGCCTATGGTTGAGGCAAGCTCCACTAAACGAAGTTCGGAAATTCCAAGCCTGTGGTATTCCATGTAATACGCTTCCGTCAGGTTGGCAAAACTGTCCGAACGGGTACGTTTCTGCCGAGCGTCCTTAACAAAAAGCATCACCGCCTCGCACAGGTCGTCATTTACTTTTACCCCGTCACGTTCCAGGCCAGCCTGGTATTCCGGTCGGTTAAGGACATCTTTAACCGCCGATAATCCGGTATGTTTACCAAACACATAACGGATTCTCCGTCCAAGCAATTCAGGTGGTATTACCTGGTAAACAGCCGGATGAATCAACAGTCCGGCAGTATGGATACCCGATTCATGCGTAAACACACCCTCACCGATTATCGGTTCATGTGCAGCAACAGGAATACCTGAATATTCTTCAAGCATCTTCCGGACTTTCATCAGGCATTCGTATTTGAAACCGGGAATAGTGACTCCATAAAGTGACTTCAGCGTCATAACAACCTGGTGCAATGGAGCGTTACCCGCGCGTTCACCCATGCCATTAACAGTACATGTCGGTACGTTAATCCCGTGGCTCATGGCTCGTACAGTATTTATTCCCGCCAGCCCAAAGTCGTTATGGAAGTGACAAACCAGGTCCTCGCCAGGGAATTCCTTGACAATCCTTGGCATGTAATAGTCAACACCCTCAGGTGTGAAACATCCGACCGTATCGGGGAAGCTGTAACGAGTTCCACCCACCTCGTATCCGGCTTTTGCAAGCTGGATAGTGTATTCAAGGTCACTTCGGGAACCGTCTTCACCTCCAAACTCAATCGTGGTTACACCCCTGTCACGGGCATAACTGATGGTTTCGCACATCATCCGGATGTTCGCATCCCGGTAAAACTCGACCGGAAGCTTAAGCCATTCGGAAATGTCTTTTCCTTCGCGGCGCAACAGCGCCCGCCCGATCTTGTACTTCAAGTGTAGATCTGATCCGGATGTAAAGATGAAGAACGTCAGTTCTGATATATCAACATTTATGTCTTCAAGAGTTTTAATCGTGATGTCGATATCCTGCTTGGTCGACCTGCACATAACCAGCAGTTCAACATCCTCTCGGATTTCACCTTTCCTTTTACCCTGCACAATCAGCTGCAGGGCTCTTCGATCGGATAGTGCCGCGAATGGAAATCCTAGGTCGAAAATATGTACACCCATATCCGATAGTGCCTTGGCGATTTCGAATTTTTGTCCTGGTGATAACGCCACACCCGGCATCTGTTCACCGTCACGAAGAGTTGAGTCGTACAGCTTGATCTTTTCCGGTGCTGGAAAATTCAGGTGACCGGTATACTCTTCCGGTTGATGGATCAGCTCGTTGAGTGGTTCGTGCAACTCCATTATTTTCTCCTTATCCCCGTCCTATACATGGAAACTCAACAAGGATATATCCCTGTGAATAAGGAGGTCGATCGCGGTGAATTGAAATGTGTCGTTGCGAGGAAGCGTAGCGACGAAGCAATCTCTTCCGCAAGAAACATTTATTTTACACGCCCTGATCAACCCCGTTCCCCCTGTCAGATATTCATGATTTTCTGCATGTTGCTGCCGATTTCGCCTTTCTTACAGGCTTTCGTCAGCATAAAGTCAGCAGAATGTTTTGCCTGGATTTCCAACGCCTGTGCAATTGGTGCACCGCATGAATCCTGGATACAATCCATGATAGCTTTCCTGGCAGTTTCAACTGCTGGATCCGTTGAATCAGCAAGTCCCGGTACATCAGTTGGAACAGAAATCGCGTCCTTGTTGACAGTTCTTTCTGCAAGCCCGTGGTTTCCACCCGTGACAATCTGGTTGATCTTCTTAAGTGAATCTTCCATCGGTCCGGCATAATCAACCAGCCAGCCCTGGGTTTCACCCGCTTTGGCAAAACGACCGCTAAGCAGCATATTGGTCAGTTTCCCAAAGTCAGCCTCTTTTGCTTTCCTGAACGGCCAGTGACATCCCTCCATTCCGGGGACCACCGGTAGAGTTACCTCGGGCATACCGACCTGTGAGCCGTCTAGGGCAACCAGGTAATGGCAATGCATCAACAATTCAAGCATTCCACCAAGACAGCGTTTGCCGTTGATGAATCCGACTGAAACTTCAAATTCATCGTTAAAACGGCGTGCTGTTTCAGTCCAAGCTTTGGCGACACGGAATCCTTCGACCTCATCATCGAGTGCCGGGAAAAATTCGGTTGTGTCGGCACCAACAAGCTGTGTTGAAAGATGGAAGTCACCGCAGAGGATAACCTTCGAAACCTGTTCAGCCTTGAGCCAGTCAATGGCACGGTTAAGCTCATGGACAACATCCCAGTTCAAAGATTCACGGCTGATGGTTATCACCGCAAAGTCACCGTTATGTTCTGCGTTGACATAAAGCTGCTGCCATTCCGGGGTATCCATCTTTTCGAATACTTCCGGGTACCAACTTCCGCCTGCCGCTTCCGGGTGAAGTTTATGATATGCCTCAACTCGTTTGATTACAGAATCCGCACCAGCTTCACGGACAACGGCTACAACACCCTTGGTAAACTGGGCGCAGAGTTCGCCGATCGCGTTCATATGAGCCAGGTGCGCGCGTTTTTCATGCAGCATCAGGCTGGTCATCTGGAAGATCGGGCCGTAAATCCAGCTGAGGAATTCATCTTCATCCGGCATATCCCAGTCAACAACCGGGCGGTTACTTGAATACCAGCTCTCACCACTGTCTTTGCGACGTACGAGTCCCGGTGCCGGGGTAAATACATCACCGTATTTTTCTTCCAGGTGATGCAGGCATGACCAGGTCAGGAAGCTTGCGCCCGGACCGATCGCGTCATGGGCACGGACAGGATTCGGACCTACATATTTCCTCACGTACTTGTCTATCTTCCAGAATGGCATATTAGTCGCGTGGTGGTAATTCAATGCCGCCAGTGTGATACCACAGAAAAGAACGTCAAGGATAAATGACCAGTAATCCCCAACAACCACCGGGATCAATCCCATCGACCAGACGAGTTTGGTGATATCTGACGGTTTATCTTCGACCACTTCCCAGATCTTGTTTATCTGGTGCGGAAAGGACGGGTGGAGAATACCGACACCCAGTTCCGCGCTTGGGAATCCGGAGGTGACCGAACGAATTTCTATACCGGGGAATTTTTCACGCATCAGCTCATAGTGCGACCTCTTCAGGGGTAAAATCTCCGGGATTGCCTCGAGTAAGAATTTCGGATTAAATCCGGCAAGTGCTGTTGGAATTTCAGAACCTGAATAGTTCAGCCTGATAATGTCGGACATGATCTTATTGGCCTGCTCGGGTCCGAACGATCCCTTCAAACCGGGATACTGTTGCCCGATTCCATCGGGCGCGTCCGGGAGATCGAGCGTAACAACCGGAACACCAAATGAATTCAGGCGCGATCCCAGCTGCATCGCTTTACCCGACCCTACTATCCCGTTGCCACCGGATATAACCAGCGATCCCCTGTTATTTTTCGGACCGAAAACTTTATCTACCAGGGAAGCGGTATCAACAGGAAGGCTGCCGTTGCTGAAAATGTCATGAACGGTACCCAGTCCCATTGTATCGAGAGTTGTCTGCCTCATCGTTTTCATGATTACGCACCTCCCTTGCTGTCGCTGACTTTGAAGATTGCAGCAATACCAACGTCACCAGCTACACATCCGAAGATGAGCACATAACCTCCACCTTTGACGACTGCTTGTTCTAAAGCCTGCACTATTACACGAACAAGCGTTGGTCCCTGCGGGTGACCGTAAACCATCGGGCAACCGGTGTTGTTCATTTCACGCCAGTCATAATCCATGATCTTTGCGAAAACAGCGTCGTTTACCGCAAACGGGTTATGGTCGTAAACCGAAACCATGTCATCCATCGTCAAACCGGTTCTCTCAAGCAGCTGTTTAACAGCAATCGCGGGAGCGTCCGGCATATATCCGGCTGTTGTGCGGTATTCATTCGAAGCTACAAACTGGATGCTGATTTCTGGCTTCTGGCTCAATTCCTTCGCTTTTTCTTTGGAAGCCATCACCATGGTAAACATTCCGTCTGACGCGTGAGTCTGGCCACCAGCCGCGACACAGGTATCAAGCTGACGTTCACCAAGGAACTGGTCTAGTGATTTATACCTGCGGATTCCGTAATCATCATCAACAACACCGATTTTCTGACCACGGACGTCCAGTATTGTCAGCGGATAGAGGTATTTGTTCAGTTCGCCGGAATCCTTGGCATCGAAATACTGCTTGTATCGCCAGAACGACAATTCGGCAACCTCTTTCCAGTCGAGCTTATACATCCTTGCGGCTCTACCGGCACAGGCAATCATCGAGGTTTCACCAGTGGTTGGATTAAAACCGGATTGCCCTGTTGAGGGATCATATCCAAAATTATCCCAGATGTCACTGATTACCTCTGTACGCCTGTAGGTTCCCTGGTTCGGGAAGACACCTACAGAGGAATTGCTGGTCTTGTCAAATGCCAGCACACCTACAGTATTGTGTGAGCCACCCTGTACATGCGCAGCAGCCTTAACCACTACCTGCAATCCTGCGGCGCAGGCCTGCTCCAGGTGGAAACCTGGCAGCCTGTGTCCAAAGCTGTGTGAGAGGTAAGGCGATCCCCAGAATTTGTACAGCCAGGGAATTGTTGAACACGAGATCAGGTAATCAAGCTCACTAACGGGAATTTTGCGATGTGACAAGATTTTTGGCATGGATTCAGCCGCAAATCTCGCAATATCGACTTCGGCGAGAGCACTTGTGTGCCAGGCGGGAAACCAACTTCCACCCCATGCGCCATAAGGGATGTAGGCGTCGGGATAGACTGGTGAAAATTCTTTCATTTTTGTTTCCTTTACTGGTACTTGCGCCAGTTCTGACGTTTTCAGTTATCTAAATTTTTTCGAATCTCCTTGATACTTATTTCTAATTGTTAAAAATGATTTGATTTATATGGAATTATTCAGATACAAGGCGTTGCCGGACATAATTCGACAATCCGCCCATGTTGATTATTTCCTGTATACCTTCCGGGAATGGAGATGCTTTCCATTCGCCTCCCTTCGACAGGTTTTTTATCGTTCCTGTCGAAAGATCTATTTCCACGTCGTCACCTTCCTCTATTCCCTGGGCCGCTTCGGGGCATTCAAGGATGGGAAGGCCGATATTGATGGAATTGCGATAAAAAATGCGGGCAAAGGACTGCGCGATCACACACGCTATCCCGGCTCCCTTGATTGCTATCGGTGCGTTCTCGCGTGAAGAACCACACCCAAAATTTCGTCCAGCCACGAGGATATCACCCTCTTTTACCCGCTGGACAAAGGTTGCGTCCAGGTCTTCGAGTGCATGAGGGGCAAGTTCTTCAACTGTAAATCCTGTGCAGTATCGTGCCGGGATGATTACGTCTGTATCTACATTGTCGCCATATTTAAAAGCAGTGCCACGCATTGTTTCTCCACTAACTGTTGTTGTTACCAACGTTGGTTTTTATATGGTCAAGTGTCGTAAGCAGGTTTTTAACTTCTGTCTTCTTTAAACCCTTTACGGCGATTGAATTAATGTCAGAGGAAATTTTTTCAAGCTTTGGAAGTAACCTTTTCCCTTTGGCGGTAAGTTTTACGATGTGAGCGCGACGGTCTTCTGGGTCACGTTTACGAGCCATTAAACCATCATTTTCCAGCTTGTCTATCTGGCGAGTTACTGTTGCATTATCCAGGGAAATCAGCTTGCTCAAGTCACTCTGGGTTGCCTGTTCGCATTCGTACAAACCCTGGAGTACAAGCCACTGGGTAGGTGAAATGTTGTATTCTTTCAGTGCATCTTCGAGGGCAATTCGCATCCAGCGGGCAGTAACATTTATTATAAAACCAAGGTTTCCGTTCAACTTATTATTTTTCTGACCAGGTTTTTTATTCACAACAATACCTGTCTCTGTTAAGGTTCAACAATTTTACCGGCAATCGCCGATGCCGCGGCTACAGCCGGGCCGCTTAAATAGACTTTACTCGTTGGATGTCCGTTACGACCTACAAAATTCCTGTTTGTTGTGTATAGTCCGATTTCGTTTTCACCAAGCACACCCATGTGACCACCGATACAGGGACCACAGGTCGGTGGAGTTATAACAGCACCGGCATCAGTAAATACCTGCGCCAGGTCAGTTTTAAGAAGTGATGAATAAACTCCGGGACTTGAAGGAATTATCAACAGTCGGACATTTGGATGCAGCTTTTTACCTCTTAGAATATCGCCGGCAACCTGGAAGTCCTCGAAACGTCCATTTGTGCAGGAACCGATAACCACCTGGTCAATATCTGTCCCGGCTACTTCAGCTGCGAGAACAGCATTTGAAGGAAGAAACGGTTTGGCTACCTGTGGCTTCAGGGAAGTAACATCAATATCAAGCACCGATTCATAGTTTGCATCATCATCAGCATCAAGAACAGATGCATCATCTACACCCACCTCGTCCATAAAAGCAAGGGTTGTATTGTCAGCGGCCATAATACCTGATTTGGCACCTGCTTCGATCGCCATGTTGGCAATGGTAAACCGACCATCCATCGACATGTTATTGATCACAGAACCATGAAACTCGATTACCTTGTATAGAGCACCTTCGACTCCGAGGATGCTGAGGATATGGAGGATAATGTCCTTGGCACCGACATTCGGTGCGAGATTACCTTCAACGTTAATCCTGATTGTAGCCGGTACACGGAACCACAACTCACCCAGCGCCCAGGCCGCGGCCATGTCAGTACTACCAATCCCGGTAGAGACTGCGCCAACCGCACCGTAAGTGCAGGTGTGGCTGTCCGCTCCCACAACGAGGTCGCCAGGTTTTACATGCCCCTTCTCCGGAAGGATAGTGTGGCAGATCCCGGAACGACCTACTTCATAGTAGTTTTTAATATCCTGTTCACGGGCAAAATTTTTCATGTTCTGGCATAGCTGGGCTGCCTTGATGTCCTTCGCCGGAACAAAATGGTCGTTGACCAGCACCAGTTTATCCGGATCGGCGACCTTGCTGGCGCCCATCCCCTCGAATACCTTGATCGAGAGCGAACACGTAACGTCTGTTCCTAAAATCCTGTCAACTTTTGCAAAGAGTAAATCACCGGCTTTGACACCGCCATTGCCGGACTTACTCGCGAAAATCTTTTCTGCTATCGTCTGTCCCATGAATACCGTTTCTTGTTTTATGGGGAAATTCCCCGTAAATCTTCTTGTCTCTAAGCTGTAACAGCTTTTCCGACCATCTCTTCCAGGTAATTGCAGATCGCGTCACCCGTGCCGGATGTCCCCAGGTTGCCACCGAGGTCTACTGTTACATTTCTGTCTACGAGTGCCTTCTTAATTGCGTTCTCGATATTCTGCTCCCATTCAGGATAACCGAGTTCGGTCAGCATAATCCCGGCTGTGGCAATCGCCGCTAAGGGATTCGCATGGTCTTTCCCAGCGTACTTGGGGGCTGAACCGTGAACGGGTTCAAACAGCGATGTTTTTCCCGGATTCAGATTGCCTGAACCTGCAAGCCCCATTCCTCCCTGTATTTGTGCGCCAAGGTCTGTGGCGATATCGCCGAACATGTTGCAGAGAACGACTACGTCGAACTGTTCTGGTCGTTTTACCATCTGCATCACCAGGGCATCGATATAAAAATGGTTGGTTTCGATCCCTGGATAATCAGCCGCCACCTCTTCGAACACTCGATCCCACAGGTCACCCTCAAAACGCATGGCGTTTGACTTGTTTGACATGGTGACACTGGGACGGTTATGTTTTTTCGCGTAATCAAAGGCGTAACGGATAATCCGTTCTACACCTTTATATGTATTCACGGCTGTCTGAACGGCTACCTCGTCCTTTGTTCCCTTTTTCAGGTGCCCACCAACCCCGGCATACATCTCTTCCGTATTCTCCCGGAGAACGACAAAATTAATGTCGTCACAGGTTTTATCCTTCAGGGGACAAAGTCTTTCGCTGAGGAGCTTTACCGGGCGGAAATTGACAAATAGGTCGAGTTTGAAACGCAGGCCCAGGAGAATATCAGCGGCATGTTTCATGTCCGGGACACGAGGGTCTCCCACAGCTCCAAGGTATATCGCGTCGTAATTGTCGCGGAAATTTTCAACCTCTTCGTCAGGAAGAGTTATCCCTGTTTCCAGGTATTTATCCGCCCCGTAATCGAATTCTGTCCACTCAAGAGGAACACCGAATCCACGTATAAGCCCTAAAACTTTCAGTACTTCGTTGGTAACATCGACACCGATACCGTCGCCGGGAATCACTGCAATCTTTGGCATCCCACCCCTCATCAAATCAAGTTGTATGGAAAATTTTGTGTCTCTTCTCTGGAGAATTCAGAACTTTCTTAGGTTACTCCAGGAGAAAAGTGTTTGTCAAGAAAATAATTTAATTCGCAATTATTTCTTGTGCAAACGTCTCTGAGAGGTGATATTCTCTATGTAAGTAATGACGCTGAAGGTAGCATCGTTGGAAAGTATTAACTTAAGTTCAGGCAACTACAAAAAGGTGTGTTATGACGCTACCAAAATTCCAGGTGCTGGTGCCTGGGACGGTTGAAGAGGCAGTAAAAATGCTGGCCATGGACGAGGGGTGTGCTCGACGAGTTATTGCCGGCGGAACAGATCTCCTCGTCGATATCAAAACGCCTGTTTACCAGCAGAAACTATACGGTGTCGTTTCAACCGGACAGGCAAAGGATGGTTCGTTTTTATCCACTCATGATAAATCCAGGTGGGAATCCGACGATTTTGTGAATGACTTTGACAACGTTGGTGACCTGGTATCAATTCATAAACTGGACGACCTGAAACAGGTGAAGATCACTGATGAGGAGAGTTTATCGGTCGGTACCCTGGTTACAGCACGTGAATTACAACGAAACAGTGATATCCGCAACAAATGGACTGCCCTCGCTGAAGGAGCTGACGCACTGGGAAGCCCGCTTGTACGCGCGAGGGGAACACTTGGAGGGAATATCTGTAACGCCCGTCCCGCTGCCGATATGCTTGTGCCTTCAGTTGCTTTAGGAGCGGTTCTAAAACTGCAAAGTGTCAATGGAACTCGGGAGGTGCCCATAGAATCTTTCTGCACAGCGCCAGGCCATACCGTTCGAGAGAACAATGAAATGCTCTGTTTAATCGATTACCCGGCACTAAATGAATATTCAGGCAGTGCCTATTACAAACTGGCCCAGAGAAAAGCGCTGGATATTTCTGTAGTAGGCGTCGCGGCACTGATAGAACTGGATGGAAAAGATGGTGTCGTTAAAAATGTCCGGGTATCAATGGGCGCTGTTGGACCAACACCGATTCTGGCAAAAAGTGTCGGGGATATTTTAGCAGGAAAAACCATAACATCGGAATTACTGAATAAAGCTGCTAAAGCTTGCGCAAATGACGCAACTCCAATTGATGATCACCGTGGATCAGCGGAATACAGGAATGAAATGGTTGAGGCTCTCGCTTTTCGGGTATTAAAAACTGCTTACGACAGGGCGGGAGGTGAACTGTGAAAACGATTGTCGCCCTGACTGTCAACGATGTCAAGCATGAAGTTGCCGTAGAACCTAACCGTACCCTGCTTGAATTACTCCGTGACGATCTTGGCTTGACCGGGACAAAAAAGGGATGCGGGATTGGGGATTGCGGCGGTTGTACGGTGCTTGTTGATGAAATTCCTACTTTCAGCTGCCTGATGCTGGCGGTGCAGGCTGACGGATGCAATGTCGAAACAGTTGAAGGACTGGCTGAAAACGGTAAACTGACTGATCTACAACAGGCGTTTGTCGACCATGGCGCTATCCAGTGCGGGTATTGCACCCCGGGAATGCTGATGACCTCAACACAATTGTTACGTGAAAATCCTTCCCCGGATGAGGACGAGATACGGATGTCCATCTCCGGGAATCTCTGCAGGTGTACTGGTTATCAGAAAATTGTTGAAGCGATCCAGGCGGTTGCGGGGAGGGAATCATGAGCGAGTATAAGATCCTCAATACACGAGCCCCCCGTGTGGATGCTGTCGACAAGGCAACCGGTAAGGCAGAATACACTGACGACCTGAAACGATCAGGAACGCTATACGCTGCTATCTTGCACAGCCCAATCGCCCATGCGAAGATCATCAATATTGATATATCCAAGGCTGAAACTATGCCGGGGGTTGTTGCTGTTGTGACCTCGAAAGATGCCGGTACTGATCCTTATGGTGTCAGCCCGGCACGATATGATGAAACCATCTTCTGCCATGACAGGGTTAGATACATTGGCGACGAAATTGCCGCAGTCGCGGCGGTTGACGAAGACACAGCGCTGGAAGCTGTCAGAAGAATAATGGTAGATTTTGAACCTTTACCGGTTATCCTTGACGGCATCGAGGCTATTGAAGATGGGCAACTTCAGCTCCATGAAAAATACAGGAATAATATCTGCGCCAAGGTCAACTGGGACTTTGGTGACGTAGAACAGGCGAAAAAAGAAGCCCATATAATCCGTACCGACGAGATGTACAGCAAAATGCAGGATGCGGCGTTTATGGAGCCGCAGTCTGTCCTGGCCGAGGTGGATTCCAACGGTATGTTGACAATGTGGAGCTCAACCCAGGCACCGCATTATGTCCAGCGTACCCTGGCCATGGCGCTTAAGCTCCCGTTGCATAAAGTCAGGGTAATCAAACCGGCTGTGGGTGGTGGATTTGGACCGAAGGCATCGTGTTCATCAGCTGAACTGGCGGTGTGTCTACTGGCCATGAAGACAGGAAAACCGGTCAAATTCACCTTTGACAGGGAGCAGGTATTCCTCCATTCGAGGGCACGACACCAGTTCTTCCATAAGATGACAACCGGGATCAACAAGGACGGTACCCTGTCATTCCTCGAGCACGAATGTGTTCTTGACGGTGGGGCATATGCCAGCTTTGGAATCGCGACGATCTATTATGCCGGTTCGCTACTTGGTGGTCCATATCGACTGAAGAACATGAAATATGACGGGTACCGTGTTGTAACCAATAAACCGGCATGTGGAGCGCAACGTGGCCATGGAGCTGTTATAGCACGGGCTCTGTTCGAAGTTCAGCTTGACAGGTTGGCGGAAGAGCTCGGAATGGACCCGATTGAACTTCGCCTTAAAAACGTGATGGATGTCGGCGAAACCACCTGCAACGAACTGTTTGTCAGCAGTTTCGGAATGCGTGAAGCACTGGAAGCATGCCGTGATTCCGCGACATGGCAGCAGAAAAGAGCATTCGGAGGAAAAACCCGAGGTAGTGGTAAAGGTATAGGAGCAGCGTGTGGTTTCTTTGTGTCTGGGGCTGGTTATTCGATCTACCGGTCAAGGACCTATCACTGCACGGTTGTTACCAAGGTTGACGAAGTTGGCGGCGGAGTACTTGTCTCATCTGGAGCAGCAGACATTGGCCAGGGTTCGGATACGATGCTCGCGATGATCACCGCCGAGGAGCTGGGACTGGACCTGAAGGAAGTTCGGGTGCAATCGGGTGACTCGAACCTGAGTGTTGACCTCGGAGCATATTCAAGCCGCACAACCCTGATGACAGGAGCAGCCTGCCGTGATGCTGCACAAGACGTAAAGAGGCAAATACTGTCCGCGGTCGCGGGACGGTTAAATGTTCCACCGGAAACACTCGACCTGAAGGACGGACATGTTGTCAGCCTGGCTGATCCGATAGATTTTTCAGATCTGCGCGAGGAATTCCTCGGTGAGCACGTTGGGTTTACCGACACACCGGACGGACCAAACCTGACATTCCGTGAGGCAAGCAGGATCGCGTTCCTGGAGATAGGTTCAGTGGTTGGGACGGGCAGCTACCGTCCGCCAAAACTTGGCGGATCATTTAAAGGAGCTGCTGTGGGTACATCCCCTGCGTTCGGCTGTTCAGCACAGATCGCCGAGGTTACCGTAGACCTGGAAACCGGCGAAATAACGGTCGACAGGATTACAGGAGCCCATGATTGTGGATTTGCCATCAACCGGACACAGGTTGAGGGACAGATGCAGGGATCAATGATGATGGGGATGGGTGAAGCCCTTATGGAACAGATTGTCTATGATGACAAAGGTCATATCCTCAATCGGAACCTGGCTGAATACAAAATCCCGACATCCATCGATATGCCTCAATTGGACTCAATCATTATTGAATCTGATGAGCCAAATGGTCCCTACGGTGCAAAGGAAGTTGGTGAAGGCGCGATTATGCCTGTGATTCCATCGATTCTAAATGCCGTATATGATGCCACTGGTGTAAGAATAAACGAGCTGCCGGTCACCCCGGAACGGATTCGTTTGGCTTTGAAGAAGAAGAGGCAGGACAGCTAAGAAAATCTTGATTAAATATTCTATTATTTGGATATCCATCAAGGAATATCTACTGTGTCGTTGCGAGGAAGCGAAGCGACGAAGCAATCTCGCTTTTTTCATTGACTGGAAAACTCCGCTCAAGAATAAAATATTGATACGATAGAAAATGAAATCCCCCCCAACAAACGCCATAATTCTGGCCGCCGGAATGGGCGAACGGATTGGCGGACCGAAAGCGTTACTGGAGCTGGAGGGACAAACACTGCTCGAAAGAATGGTTTCTCTTCTTTCCTGGCTCCCGTTAAACCAGATCACATGCGTGATAAATCAAACAATACAGGAAAAAATTCAAGACCTGGCAACAATTGCCGTACCCAGATCGGGTGACCTTTTGACTGTCGTAAACAACGATCTGGATACAGGCCCATTACGTTCAATTCAAATTGGTTTAGAGGCATTTGAAAAAAGAAATTCAAACGTCCTGATTATGCCGGTTGATTTTCCTTTTATCAAACCATCGACAATTCGACTTCTGCTGGAAACAATAAATCCGGGAAGGGTAAATATTCCGGTCTACCAGGGAAAACGCGGTCACCCACCAGTGTTTGGATCAAAGCTGATTCCTCAACTCTGGAAAGCCCCGCTTGACAAAGGTGCCAGATGGATTTACCAAGCATTACCCGATAAAATCAATCACATTGAAACAGATGACGAGGGAATACTGCAAAACGTCAATACTCCGGAAGATTGGCAGAAATGGACTAAACCATAGTACCTTGTTCCCGGATTAGCGGAGAGAAATGATGCCAGACTCTATTTGGAAAAAAGCAGCTGAACTGGAATCAAAAGGACAAGCGTTCTGCCTGGTAATGATCAGCGAAACATCGGGATCTGTCCCTAGACGTCCCGGGGCGGCAATGCTGGTTTACGGAGAAGGATCATCAATCGGTTCTGTTGGTGGAGGAACCGTAGAACGGATGTGTGTAGACATTGCCCTCGAGACGATGTCCACGGGTAAAACCATGACCAGATCCCTGAGCCTGGATGATGCGAAAAATGAAGAAACCGGTTCCATCTGTGGTGGAAGAATGACACTGGTATTTTATCCACGTCCAGCTGATAGAATTCTTCACCTTTTCGGCGCGGGTCATGTAGCCCGTCCAACCTGTCACCTTGCGGCAATGGCAGGATACTCCGTAATCGTTTATGACGACAACGCAGAATACGCCAACAGGGATTATTTCCCGGACGCTTCCTCGATAAAAGTTGGTGATAATGTAGGGCTCGCTAAAGAAGCCGAAATCAATTCTAATGATTCACTGGTAATAATGTCCGCGTCTCACGAAACTGACCTGGAAGTTTTAAAAACCGTTAAGGATAAACTGCCAGGTTATATCGGCGTAATAGCAAGCAAAAAGAAGGCGCTCGAGTTCAGGAAAAAACTTGAAGTAGATGGATGGAGCAAAGAAGCAATAGATTTAATCCATATGCCGATAGGGTTGGATATCGGTGCAAGAATACCAGAAGAGATTGCAATCTCTGTTGTCAGTGAGCTTATCCAGGAACGTGGACCGATAGAGTAGACCATGATTAAACTTCCGCCCGGGGTTGAGATAGAAGAGATTCCCCTCGATAAACGTTACAGTAGCAACCTCAAGGGACTGTTGATCCGGATTCGCAAACTCTACGAAGCCATCGAAGACCGCTTTGGTGAAGAAGGTTTGGAGCTGGTAACGGAGGTCAGTGACCAGTACGGCAAGGAGATCGCCGAACGGGTAAAAACTCGTGAAGGAGAGATGAGCCTGCGTGATGTGGGATTGTTCCTGGTGAAAATCTTCAACGGGATGCGTTCTGAAGGTGAAGTACTCGAGTTTTCTGACGAAAAAGTTGTAATAATGGTTCCCGAATGTCCGTACCCTTTTACCCGTCCTCAAACCTGTAAGGCCCACACCAGGATGGAAGAGTCGCTGGTAGAAGGGCTCAATCCAGACCTCGACTACGTGATAGAAAAGTGTGTCCCAAGTGGTGATTCCCAGTGCTGGCATGTCCTTAAGAAGAAGGACTCATAAAGTGGAAGAAGTACGCCCATATATAATCGCAGGTGGTAAAAGTTCACGGATGGGAAGCGATAAACGTTTTCTTGAATTTCACGGTTCCACATTGCTTGAACGTACAATTTCAGTCGTTCGCGAAACGATGAATCTATCACCGGTATTGGTAGGCGACAATCTCCCGGAACTCAAAGCTAAAGATCTTCGATTTATTAACGACGCGAAAAAGGACTGCGGCCCTCTTGGAGGGATTGTCTCGGCATTAGAGGACTGTGATAAAGAGTGGGTGTTGACTGTTGCTGTAGATATGCCATTCCTTGATTCATCATCTTTACGGGAACTCCTGGATGCCAACCGTAAAAACCTTGATGTTATAACCTTATCTGCCACTGATGAACCCGAGCCGTTAGTGGCCCTCTACAGAACATCAACAAAACAACTCTGGCGAGATCAACTAGAATCTGGGAATTTGAAAATGCGGGAAGGAATTTTTCAACTTCGCTGGAAAGTAATAGAACCTGATTCAGGTGAACGTGTATTGATAAACATCAACACGTTGGACGATTTCGAAAAAGCCAGGAGAAAATTACAGAACTGGTAGGTGTCGTCCCCGACTTGGTCGGGGATCCAGTGTCTTTAGGAAAGGATAGAAACTAAAATATATCCTGTTGTCGAAGCCAACAGGGCCACCCACGATAGTAAAATTTATTGTCTTTTTGTAGCCCGGACCGCCCTCGGTCCGGGACCGATCTAAGGTAGCGCGTGATCAGCGTATCCCGGGGAATTCTATTTATTACCATTTCCACCTGTATGGAAAACACCGGATCATGTCACCCTTCTTATATTCCTTTCCTGTTTCCAGCAGAACCAGAGCGTTGGACCTGCCAAGCGCAACCAGGTCATGAGACCCCTTCCATTTAACTGTCAATGCTGATTTGTTTCCAGCAGGTAGCCCGGGGACAGTGTTACCCGGGACATATTCGAGGACACTTGGCACAAAAACAGGCCTTTTACCTTTTACAACAGCATCTTCTTCCAGCTCCGCTTCAAAGCTGTCAATTTCGAATGAAGGATTGCCTGAAAGTGCTTCAGCAAGTGGGGATACATACAACCGCCAGCAGACAAACGACGACACAGGATTTCCCGGCAACCCAAGTATCCAACAGCTACCAAGTTTTGCTACAAGGATCGGTTTACCGGGTTTCTGGCGAACCTTGTGAAACAATATCTCAGCGCCAAGTTGTTTAACTGCTTGCGGGACAAAGTCGTAATCGCCGACAGACACCCCGCCGGTTGTCACAATGATATTTACTTCTTCAGCAAGCTTTTCAAGTTTACCCTGCATCAGGTCGAGGTTATCGACCGAACTGAAAACTCCATGAACCTCGAGGTTTTCCTCTCGCGCCATTGCCGCCAGCATAGGACCATTACTGTCACGTAATTTTCCTGGTTCAACTTTTTCACCGGGTGCAACCAGCTCCGAACCGGTCATCAACACAGCAACTTTAGGACGGGGGATAACATCGATCTCGATTTTTCCGCCAGAAGCGATCAACGATATGTCCGCTGGGGAGATTTTTGTTCCCCTATCTACCAGCACATCACCCTTTGAAAAAATCTCGCCCTTTTTCCTTATGTGTTTCCCCTGTTCGATGGATTCAAAACTAACAGTACCGTCTTCATGTACCGTAGCCAGTTCCTGCATTACAACAGTATCAGCATTTTGTGGAACAGGTGCCCCGGTAAAAATGCGCACTGCTTTTCCTTCTGCCAGGACACCGGGTGAATCTCCAGCGGCAGATACAAATTCAATTTCATAGGCATCTTTGAGTTTAGTCGGATCATATTTCAAGGCGTATCCATCCATTGCGGAAATATCCGTTCCGGGAATATCAAGCTCAGCGTGGACGTCCTCCGCAATTCGTTTCCCCAGGGCTTCTTCATATTCCACCGTAGTGGGTGAAAGGGGATTAATCTCTTTTGCTAATATTGATCGAGCGTCGTCAAATTCAATCAGACTCATTTCGAGTTCCTTGATGTGTATAGGAAATATGAGACAACAATATATCCGAAAATAATCTCAACTGCTATAAATATAAAATTAGTAGAATAGGAATTAACTGGATGAGCTGCATTATATGAAGCCATAAAAATTAGTAGAGGTAAACAGAGACAATTAGGGATTAAAACCAGGGCAATTTTACACCAGTTTTTGCTCCTCTCCAACAAAAAATGAGCGCGTACTAAGATCTTCTTAGTGCAATATAGAAAACGATTTAAGTAAGAAAAATGATTATAAATTGTGGTTTTAGGCGAGCTTAACTTCTTTATTTATATATGCAAGAACTAATTATATATTTCTGACTGAAAAAATATTTCTTTCAAAGAAAAGCCATGATATATTTGCAGGTGGTAAACCGGAGCATTTTAAAATGAAAAATTTAAGCCCGGTTTAGACAGCCTGATTTTCGGAAAAACATATTTTAGAATAACCCGAACGGGTATTATTAAAGATACAAATCCCTACATGGATTTAATGAATCACGGTTCCTGTATCAAGCGCTTGTAACAGTTTTCACAATCCTCAAGATTACAAAGTAAGCTGTTGGATTAATTTCTTCTCTTTTCGACTGTTTAATAGCCTCTTACTGGAAATCACAGTGATCCAAATTTCATGGAAGACAGGAGTCATCCCATGCATGAAGCGACAAAGGTCAAGGAAGACGTTTGGATTCCGACATGTTGCGGTCAATGTTACTGTATGTGTGGTATCAAAGTCCGACGGCAGGATGGAATTGTAACACAGGTTGAGGGAAATCCAGACGCCCCTACCGGACGTGGTTCAATTTGTGTTAAAGGTCTTGCCGCACCGCACCTGCTTTACGACCCATACCGCGTTAATTATCCGATGAAACGTACAAATCCCGAGAAAGGACTTGGCGTTGATCCCAAGTGGGAGAGAATTTCGTGGGAAGAGGCCTACGATATCATCGTCAAGAAACTGCAGGAATGCCAGGAACGTGATCCGCGCGGGCTGTTTTTCCAGGCTACAACTACCCAGGCCTCGGAAATCCGGTTTGGTGTCATCGGGTTCATGAGAGCATTCGGGACGCCCAATTACTGGGTTTCCGGTGGTGGATTACACTGCGGTAACGGCGCTCACTTCATGAACGGGATCATGCACGTTTCATGGTCTATTATTCCAGACTTTGCCAACTGCAATTACGCTCTGAACTTCGGATGCTCCAAGGGTCACGGCGCGGGGCATACAGCTGTCCAGAACGCGACACAGGTTGCTGACGCCCGTTTCCGTGGATTTAAAAATGTTGTATTTGATCCGTTCATGAGCGCACAGGCTTCAAAGGGTCATGAATGGGTACCGATCCGTGTCGGAACAGACGGCGCGCTTGCATTGGGACTTGTCAACTCCCTGATCAACGAGCATGGCATTTACGATGCCGAGTACCTGATGTACAAGACCAACTCACCGTACCTGATCCGTCCTTCGGATGGGAAATATATGCGTGATAAGGAAACCGATAAACCGTTGGTCTGGGATCTTGTTGATGATAAACCGAAGGTTCATAACGATCCATCGGTCACCCGTGTGGAATACGAAGACGAAGCGCATGAAGTCGCTTTAACGGGTACCTATACCGTTGATGGTGTTGATTGCCAGCCGGCGTTTGAAAAGTTGAAAGAACATGTTAAAAAATATACCCCGGAATATGTTGAAGAGATCACCTGGGTTCCCGCTGAGACAATCAGCAGGGTTGCCAAGGAGTTTGGTGAGGCAGCCGAAATCGGATCGACGGTTACAATTGAAACTGAAAACGGTCCGAAGAAGATCCCAAGGCGTCCGGTAGCAACCCACTTCTTCCGTGGATCACAGGGTCACACGAATTCCGGATGGACATGCCTGTCCATCGATATGGTTAACCATATCGTGGGTGCTTCCGATACTTACGGCAGCGCAATGGGACTGGGTGCAACAGTGCAGGATGGTTACAAGCCTACGGGTAAACCATACCAGATTCCTTATCCCTGCCCGGACGGCCTGTTGACGGCGAAGGCATGGGTATATGACCATGTACCGTATCCGCTGCGTGAGCCGAAACCACCAACAAGGCTCGATCTGCATGATATGTTCCCGACTTCGATCTACAACGCGTTCACCATCTGCAGCCCTGAATGGTTCGATATCCTCGAAAGATTCGAGATTCCTTATCGTCCGGATGTGATGGTTAACTTCGGGTCGAATTCAGTAATGACAATGGGTAACGCTGAGACGGTTACCGAGAACTTCCTCAAGAAATTCAAGTTTATCTTCTCGTTCCAGCTTTATGTGACTGAATTTGAGGAAGCTGTTGCAGACGTCGTTTTACCTGACGCCTGCTACCTTGAACGGTATACACCGGCTGTAAGCTTCCCGTCAACCTTCTCCCATCCGCAGGGCGAGGATGACTGGGGCTGGACAATCAGGCAGCCTGTTGTTGAACCACTTTATGAACGTAGAGACTTTAACAAGGTAATGATCGAACTCAGCAAAAAACTGGGTATCGCCGGTAAGTATTACAAGGGACTCAACGATACCATCCCCATGCGTTACGGTGGCGAGATGGATGAAAAATACAAGCTGGTTGAAGATGGTAGTGTCGATCACACCTGGGAAGATGTCTGCGATCGCCTGGTGAAAGACCGTTTCGGTGAAGAACATGACCTGGAATATTTCAAGCAGAGAGGTCTGTTCACCTGGCCGAAACGCAAAGAAGACGTTTACTGGAAATGGTTTAATCCTTCCCGTGTACCGGTGTACTTCGAATACTTCATCGATGCAGGAGAGAAAATGACCAAGTTGTGGGATAAATATAAAGGTAACGACTTCTTCAATTTTGACTGGACTCGCTTCAAGGCACTTGCAGACTGGTACCCGTGCCCGACTCACAACGAAAAGAATCCCGAATTTGATATGAACACCTTCTACTGGCGCGCGGTGGTGCATTGTAATTCACTGACCCAGCAGAATCCTTACCTCGACGAATGCGCCCAGGAAGATCCCTATATCTACGCTGTGCAGATGCATGTAAAAACCGCGGAAGAGAAAGGGATCAAGAATGGCGACTATATCTGGCTGGAAAACCCGGATGGACACAAGGTTAGAGGCTGGGTACAGCTCTGCGAAGGTATTGAGCCGAAGCACCTTGCCATAGCCGCGGTTGCAGGACACTGGGGTAAACATATGCCGATTGCCAAGGGTAAGGGAGTATTCTTTAATGACCTCGTCGAAATGGACCTCGATCATACCGATCCCCTGACGTTTAATCAGGATATCTGCTGCCGGGTCAAGGTTTATAAAGACAACGGGACAAATGGAAGCTAAAGAGCAACTGGAGTAATAGATATGCCACAATTAGGAATGGTTATCGACCTCAAGCGGTGTTACGGTTGTTACGCGTGCGTTATGGCCTGCAAAGTTAAAAACCACACACCGCCGAATGTGTTCTGGGCACGACTGCTGAAGAGTGAACGGGGAAGTTATCCCAACACAATGCGCCAGTCATTACCGGTATTATGCATGCACTGTGAGGAACCGTCCTGCATGGAAGTGTGCCCCACAGGCGCGACCCAGAAACTGGATAACGGTATCGTTTACGTTGATAAAGACAAATGTATGGGATGCAAGTATTGTATTATGGCTTGCCCCTACGGTGCCCGTTACTCGGTCGAAAAATGGGAAAGTTATTTCCCCGATGGTCTCCCTCTGTCCGAATATGAAGAATTTGCTAAAAGTTACTGGGAAGAAAAGTTCGGCTGCGGCGTTGCGACAAAATGCGATTTCTGCCTGGATCACCTTGAAGAGGGAAAACTACCCGCTTGTGTAGATGCCTGTTCTGCTAACGCCCGGACATTTGGCGACATCGAGGACAAGCAAAGTGATGTTTCCGAACTGATCAGGAAATGCAGGGGAGAAGTACTGAATCCCGAAATCGGTAACAAACCGAAAGTTTATTACCTCGCGCCACGTTAGTAGGCCGGGTAAAAGTTTCACCAATGCTCTGTTTTATGATAAAGTGAGAGGATTGTCATGGATCCGAAGGTTAATGGTCAACTTCAAAAAGATTGGGGTTTTTTACTGGCGCTCTACCTGTTCCTTGGTGGTGTTGGTGGGGGTGCGTATACAATTGCCGCAATCAATAGTTTCCTGGGTAAAAGTATGGAATTATCCACAACGGTTGGTTTGTGGATAGGTTTCCCGGCACTGCTGATAGGCAGTATTGTCCTGATTGCAGATCTTGGAAACCCGGCAAAGTTTATGCTTGCGGGAATGAAACCAGGCACATCATGGATAGCACGGGGATTCTGGATAATCTCTCTATTTATGGTTTTCTCGTTTTTGCACCTCGTTTTACACCAATTCACCGAAATGGATAAAACGAGCCCGGTTATGAATTTCCTCGCTGTTGGTGGGATAATTTTTGCTGTCGGAACCATGGCATATACAGGTATCCTGCTCGGTGCATCAAAGGGTATCCCATTCTGGCGTTCAGGAATTGTGCCGGTTCTGTTTGTGATATCAGCACTGGTAACCGGTCACTTCAGTATCATGCTGGGTATGGTAGTGTTTAATGGTGGTGCAAATATAAGCTCCGAGCTCAATTTTATGGCAGCTGAAGCGGCAGCCCTGGTAATTGTGGAAGTGCTGGCGATTCTCTTTTTCCTTCAGGCGGCGTACAGGCAGCCGGATTCACGTGAATCCGCCGAAAGAATAATGCGTAAACGAATATTTATCGTCGGCTACTTCATTTTCGGTCTGTTCGTACCACTGGTACTGATGCTGGTTATTTATTACACGATGGCAACTTCAGGCTTAAACGCTGTCCTTGGAACGGCATTCGCAGGGGCTTTGTTGGGACTTATCGGCGGACTTCTGCTGAGACAGGCTGTGTTGATTTGCGGAACATTACCAACCCTGAACATGGGTGGTTTCCAGTTCCGTCGTATCGCCAGGCCAAAAGATCCGAAACCGGGAATAGATAGTCTTCCTCCTCAGTAGATAGATCAAAATTTATAGTATATTTCGCCCTGGAGAGCTGAAAAGTTTAAGAAACTGCTTTCCAGGGCGAACTCTTTTATATATTATCAAATTCAAATTGAATCCCATTTTGGTAACTGAAAACCAATTCTTACAGTCCGCATTTTGGTGAAAGGATGGATTGATGGATTCGCAAAAAACCCACGGTGGAGCAATTAATAACGTCAATGTCCAGCGTATTTCCATCAACCTCCAGTCATCGAGTACCCACAATGAAGATGTAAATGTAGCTGTTGAATCTCCCCTGGTTATCGATGTTGAAGGCGTGGAACACTACACGGTTCTCTGCACACCTATAGACAAACTTGCCATGGCAGCCGGTTTCCTCTATTCAGAAGGTGTTATAGATAGTCTTGATGAGGTATCCCGGATAGAGTTATGTGAGGATGATCCTGGTATTGTTCGAGTAAAACTTACAGGTGATTCGCCTAAGATTATGGATCCCGGACGCAATCTTGTCATTGTCTCTTCTTGCGGTGCATGCGGTACAGAAGAATTCAGCACCAAAATTGATGCTCTCCCGAAAGTTCAGAACACACTTCAAATCGATAGTGGAATCATCCAGTCAGCGGTTAAAAACATTTCCGAATGTCAACCCGTGTTTGAAGCCTGTGGCGGTACACATGTTATCGGCCTCTTTGATAATGATGGAAAACTGGCGTCAAGCGCGGAAGATACAGGCAGGCATAATGCACTCGACAAGGTGATTGGCAAGTGCCTCTTTGATAAAGTTCCTTTTGCCGGGAGCTGGGCTGTGTTATCGGGACGAGTCAGCTTGGAGATGGTAGGAAAATGCGCCCGAGCTGGGATTGAACTTATCGCCGCGATATCCGCCCCTACCTCTCTCGCTATCGAAGTCGCTGAAAAATGCGGTATTACACTCTGTGCCTTTGTCCGTGAAAACCGGGCGACAGTTTTTACACATCCCCAGAGGGTCAAGGATTTGGAAATCTGATACTTTCAACCCGATTTTACAATTAGACAGTTAGTGGATTCGGAAATTCCTGGCTATTGGTTGATCTTGGGAGAGGGTGTCGTTGCGAGCGAAGCGGAGCAATCTCATTCTATTGTGTCTGATAAATCTTCCCAGTTCTTATTTTTACTTTCAACAAGTATAATTTTCTTCTGTCTTGATCCTCCCTTGATCTGTTTTTCCCGAATTAAAGCTTCTTCTATTTCGCTAAATATTTCGTAATAGACAAGTTTGTTCACATTATATTTCCTTGTAAATCCATGCCTTAACTTATTCTTGTGTTCAAAAACCCTCCTGACAAGGTTTCCCGTAACTCCAGTATATAGCACCCGATTAGACTTATTTGTCATTATGTAGATGTAATACTGTTTCAAAAGCTACCCCTCAAAGGAGATTGCTTCGCTTCGCTCGCAACGACACCTAAGACAAGTCTTTCCTAGTGTCATCCGAATTTATATTTGTTAAGGTGTCTAATATATTGCTGAAAAATTAAACCACCCCATCATCCTTCAAAGACTCCACCTGCCCCTCATCATACCCCAGGACATCTTTCAATATCTCGCCCGTATGTTCACCTACCAATGGTGGCGGAAGAGTAATTGAAGCCGGTGTATCGGAATATTTAACAGGCACTCCACAAAGCCTGAGATTTCCAATTGTCGGGTGAGGTATCTCTTTTATCATGTTACGATGCATTATCTGGGGATCGTTAAATAGGCGTTCCATATTATTTACCGGCCCACATGGAACCTGCGCTTCCAGGAGAATCTCCATCCATTCATCACAGGTCTTCTCTTTCATCCTCTCGGCGACCAGGGGCAGCAAGGCCTTACGGTTTTCAACACGCTTGGGATTGGATTCAAATCGGGGATCATCCAACCACTCATCTTTGTCAAGAGCTCTTGCGAAATTTTCCCAGAGTTTCTGGTTGGCTGCAGCAATGGCGACGGGGAAGTCTTTGGTATTAAAAACCTGGTAAGGGACAATTGATTCATGGGCTGTGCCCCAACGTTTAGCTTCCTGCCCGGCGACAAGGTAATTGCTGGCAATGTTGGCAAGTGCAGACGCCTGGATATCAAGTAGGCTGCAATCGATAAACTGTCCCTTTCCTGACCGCTCACGCCAGATCAATGAAGCCATAATCGCCCCGGCTGCGTGGATACCCGTATGGACATCTGTAATTGCCACACCAACTTTGCATGGGTCGCCTTCCTGTTCCCCGGTAATCCACATCAAGCCGCCAACCGCGGACAATACCATGTCATATCCCGGGCGGTCACGGTAGGGACCGTCCTGCCCGTAAGCAGTAATGGAACAATAAACAAGGCGGGGATTAATTTCCCTTAAAGTTTCATAATCTATACCGAAACGTTTGGTCAATCCCGGCTTAAAGTTTTCAACAAAAACATCTGAAGTTTTCACCAGCTCTTTTATCAGTTCGATACCACGAGGATTTTTAAGGTCGATGGTAATTGATTTTTTATTCCGGTTGCAGCTCAGGTAATACGCAGCCTCACCCCCGGAAAACGGAGGTCCCCAGGTGCGTGTGTCGTCACCTCTGCCCGGCTGTTCCACTTTGATAACTTCAGCGCCAAGGTCGCCAAGGGACATGGTACAGGTTGGTCCGGCAAGTATGCGTGATAAATCGAGAATCCGTATCCCTGTGAGGGGTTTTTCTGCGCCAACGTTTGCTTGCATCGCTTATTCCTTATAATCTTTGGGAACACAATTTGAACGGGTAATGGTATTCAATTCAGGATCAGGTAAGCAAGGATCTAATATAATTATTCTTGAATACAGTGTCTAATTAGGATTTGGTTGAAAATTATCATCTGAATCTTGAAGCCCGTTCTGTGTCTCATCTATATCGTTTTCCTCGCCATTTTTCAGATCAATAATTTCTATACCTTCAGCATAATTCTTTTTATCATAATATGTTGAACTGAGGAGCTGTTGAACGAGATCGACCATCCGATCAACAGTTTTGGGAATCTTGTCGAAGAACTTTTTCGATTCCGCATCCATGGTGTTTTCCAGCCTGGGTTCGAGGATATCATATGTACCACGAATGATCGCCAGGGGATTATTAAACTCGTGGGCTATTGTAACTGCTATCTCACGTATTGCCCTTAATTTTTCAGTTTCTATTTCCATTTCTTTCGATTTTTCCAACCGGAGAAGTGCGTCTTCAAGCTCTTTAGTCCGTAGTTGTACCTGGGCATCAAGTTCTCTATTCTTGCGTTTTATAGTATTAATCCTGATATGAACAACCAGGAAAGTCACACCCACAAGCAGGAGAATCATCAATCCTTTGAAGAAAGTGGTTTCATAAAAATATGGCATAAAATTGAGAGAAATTGGTCTCTCAATTTCATATTCCTGTCCAACCGCGTTTTTCGCACGAAGTTCAAAAGTGTATAAACCATGAGGAATTCGCTGTATCGCTGCAAAACCTAGTGTAGAGTAAGGGCTGAATTCATCCATCAAGCCTGTGACTCGATATGAATAACGGTTCTGGCTTTCATTTAAATAGTCCGGCAGGGCGAAATTGATTTTAAGGTCATGATTTTTTGGTGCAATTGTAATGTCAGACAATGGATATAACTCTTCACCGGATTCAATTCGCGTAATTATGGGATGGGATTCTGATGATTTCGTTTCTCTAAAAGCTGATGTTTTAACTGTAAAATACGCGTTTGGTTGAATAGCAAGTATTTGTTCACCGTTTAGATCGATTAAATCGGTGATATAACTTTTTTGCAGGCCGTTACCTGTCTGGAGTGAAAGGAATTCCTCCTCGCTCTGTATATACAATCCATGTGATGTTGCGAATATCAGTTGTCTCGTTTCATCAATTATCATGTCGGTTATTATAGGGTCATTTGGTAGCTCGAATTCAAAAGGTTGGACTTTGTCATCTACAATTTGAACATATCCTTTATCGTAAATGAAATAACTGTTCCCATCAGGGCCACGATAATACCTGGTGTACCTGTTTGTGGGCAATCCGTTACGTTCGTCGAAAACAGCCATTGAATCACCATCCAGCCTGATTATCCCTGAGCTGAACGTACCTGTCCAGAGTACACCGTTTTCGTCAGTCCCCGCGCAGGTAGCGGAAAACGCATTTAGAAGACTTCCCCGTTCAATGCCCTTAAAACCAGCTCCGGAAAGAAGAGAATCAGTACTGAAAATGTCCGACAGGTTATCAGTATGTAATAATCCGTTCTGGTGATATCGAATATATTTGTTACCTTTTATAACTAACGGGCCCATCCAATCTGCTATCATAATACTTGAATCAGGAAGGCTAGTAAAACAATTCGTCCAGGTGAACGGGTATCCATCCGTTTCCAGAATTTCCAGATCTTTGCCATCCCACTTGAAAATATTGCCACCATTGTTTATCCAGGTGATACCGTTTAAATCATTTACCAGGTATTCCTTGTTGTTTGAAGGAGTTAAATAGCCGGTTAAACTTTTAATATTCTTAGTGTAGTTGTTGTAATGATAAACACGATCAGAGGTACAAAACACGATGGATCCGGTTCTGTCAAAAAGAAACGATTTAAGATCTCGGAAATGTTTTTCAGACTGAACAATCCAATCCTGTTGTTCACCGTCTAAATGGAAGATACCTTCCCTTGTTCCCATATATAGATTGCCGTCTTCATCTTCAGCATAGGCTATGATGTCCAGTTGATAGTCGGACACGCTGCATTTTGTCGTCAAGTTAATAGAGGGGAAAGAAATTTTTACCAGTGATCCGGACATGGTACCAATCCAGATTGCCTTCTGCCGGTCAACCATTGAAATCTTGGGAACACCCGCTTTTGCCAGTAAATCATTAGACAGCTCCATCAGTTCTCTATCCCAACTTATAAAGACGGAATTATCCACGAAGAAATGCCTGGTATCCAGCTGGTCGACGGTGAAATATGTTACCCGACTATCAGGGAGTGATTTATCTCTGACTTTAACAATACCGCCCCCAGTTATTACATATAAATCTTCTGTAGTCTGGACAAATACAGAGTCAGGCGATACCCTGTATATTTTTATCGGATGCCAGATATCGGGATGTTTCGAATACCTGTAGCGTTCAGTTATTTTAAGCCATTCATGTTTACGGACATCCGGATTGTCAATCAGGTAACGGGATTCATCACTTAATTGATCGTTCCAAACGGAATAGTGGGTGGAAGGACCTTCTTCAAGGTATTTTTCACGGTATTCCCCTGCTTTTAATTCCCATAATCTGTTCAATTGCGACAATTTGAAATTATATACACCGCGGCTCTCGGTAGCCACCCAGAGTAGATCATTCTCCTGGTCGACAAGGAGATCATCGCTCATCATAAGTACTCGTTCAGAGGAGATGGGATTCCAGATTTCAAGCGGGAAAACGGCCTTGCCGCGTGCTAGAACTACTCCACCGTCATAGCTGAAGAAAAAATCCTCGCCCCAAAACCCGATATCACGGATTGGGCCAACCGTTAAGGGTTCAAAACAGGAAAATTCATAGGTTTTAAGGTTAAGGAAAGCCAAACCCTTAAATGTACAGAATACAATCTCTGATTTATCAGGATTTTCCTTGATGTTATAACAGTAATTGTCGGGCAGTCCATTGTCTGTAGAATACCTGGTGAATTGTTCACCATCATATGACATGGCACCATTGTCGCCCCAGATCCAGATAATCCCCCGGCTGTCCTGCATCATGCCAAAAAATGTTCCAATATAGGGTAGGTCTGAGTCAGGATAACTCCAGGTTGCTTTTGCGGAGAAAGTAGATGGAACGACTATTAGAGTTATTAAGATGATAAAAACGAATTTAAAAATAATCTTCATCTTGTTTCTGTTTCTAATCCTTGTCTTCCAGGCTGATGGTCAACACAAATCAGTTACCCATTATCTTTCTTCGGAATGAATATGGCACATTTCGGAAAATCAAGCAAGTATAATATTGGCAGTAATTATACTGAAATAATGCTTAAATTAGCAAAGGTTATGCTACACTGAACTGACATTGTGTTTGGGAAACAACTGTGTAAGAACGATGGAAACTTTATAGATACTGCCTAAATATCCCTTGCCAAACGAAACCGATGATAACCGCATCCTCAGCTTCCTTGTTGTACTTGATATATTCAACCATTTTCGGATCAACCAGAGGAGTATGACTCATACAAGTTGCGATACGTGTTAAACGGTCAGTTGCGCGGTAACTGCCACCCCGGACGACATGTTCGGAAACTGCTGAATCGATCCAGGCACCTGGAGGAGAACCATGCCTTCCAGGGGGCCGGCAGACTGTTCAAGGTATTTCGGCTGGCCAATGGTTTTTTCACGGGATCATCCGGAGATCATCAACGCGGAAACAAATACTAAAGCAAGTACACAAATCCTTATCATAAGTAACCTGTTAATGGATCTAGCCTGAAAGCTCTAAATTGATAATCCACTTATAAAACAGAAGCAACAGTACAACTTGACTAATGGCTTATTTTAGCCAATTTTTTTCATTTCATGCCAATATTATTAGAACTCATCTGAGATAGTTTTTATATTCACACTAGATTGATATTACTCAAGAATTGGCTTCCTGCGCCGCCAAGCCGATGGTCAGAACTGATTGTTCAACGTTTCCGCGAGAAGTGAAAAATTAATCCGGTTAATAAATCACTTCATCTCTCTTCTGGAGTCTGCTATGAAAAAGCTAAAGGATAAGTCTCCCCGGTCACCTAAAGAAGTAGCCAAACTTCGGGAACAACTTGAACTAACACAGAAATCACTGGATGAAGCCAACGATCTACTGTACAAAAGTAAAACCCAGATGAACGATGCGCAGAGAATTATGAATTTCGGTTTCTGGGAATGGGATATTATCGAAGAGAACCTCTTCTGGTCTGATGAACTTCACAGGATTTTCGGGATAGACAAGGAAAAATTTGATGCTTCTTACGAAACATTTCTTAAAATTGTCCATAAAGAGGACAGGAAAACTGTAAATAGCATTGTAGAAAAAGCTTTAGAAGAAAGAGGTACCTACCATACAGAGCACCGAATAGTATTGCCGGATGGATCGATCAGGTATATCCAGGAGCAGGGAGAAGTTCAGATAGATAAAAATGGTGAACCTGTCCGCATGGTTGGGATGGCAATAGATATTACTGCCAATAAAGAAAGCGAATCCAAAATAAAGTTGAGCGAAGAAAAGTACAGGAACCTGGTTGAAAATATTCCTGTTGTTACGTGGATCAGCGACGGGAAAGGTAAAACATCATACATCAGCCCGAATGTCAAAAATATATTCGGTTATTCCGATGATGAAATTGTTGGCAAAGGGGAAGAGTTATGGCTGGACAGAATCCATGAGGATGATGTCCACAGGGTGATAAACAGCTTCGAATCCTTTTTCAAGGAGAACGAACCCTACGACCTTGAGTATCGCATCCAAAAGAAAGATGGTAAATGGATCTGGCTGCATGATCGTGCTTATGCGAAAGAAAAAGTGCAAGGTAAATACATTGCTTACGGGACTTTCTCAGAGATAACTGATAAGAAAGAATATGAATCTGAGCTTAAGCTCACTGAAGAACGTTATAAAACTCTCTTTAAAACTGCTGGTGATGCGATCTTTATCATGTCCGACGATAAAATCGTTGATTGCAACAAATCCACTCTGAAATTGTTTGGATGTAAAAAAGAACAAATCATCAACCATACTCCGGATGAATTTTCACCACCTTTCCAGCCTGATGGTCAGGACTCAAGAACGAAAGCACTGGATAAAATTAATGCGGCTTTCAAAGGCGAAAATCAGCACTTTGAATGGCAACATATAAAACATGACGGTACGATATTTGATGCAGAAGTCAGCCTGAATCATATCAAAATCGGAGGCAAAGACCATCTTCAGGCAATCGCGCGTGACATAACTGAAAGAAAAAACATAGAAAACGTTCTGCGTAAAAGTGAACAGCGGTTTCGTTCAGTTTTTGACTCTGCAAACGTCGGGATCAGTTTGTTCAGGCCCGGTTACCAAATGATTGAAGTAAACAGAAAACTGGTGGAATTGACCGGTTATAAAAGGGAAGAGTTCCTGAAGCTTGAACCTAAAGATTATTATCCTGAAGAGGATATTCCAAGAAGATACGATTTAAGCTTAAAAATGATGAACGGTGAGCTGGGTTCATTACATGAGGAAAGAAAGTATTATGTGAAGGATGGAAAAGAAATCTGGCTTGATACTTATCATAAAGTAATCCCGGGAGAAGATGGGAGACCAAATTATATACTCGCTTTATATACAGACATCACTGACAGGAAAATTGCAGAAGATGAGCTGAAAAAGCAGGAACGTAAATTCAGGTTACTATTCGAACAATCCAATGATCCCATCTTTATTCATGATATGGCTGGAATTATTCGGGATGTTAATGAACGTGCCTGTCTGATGCTCTCCAGGACCAGGGAACAACTGATCGGTTCAACAGTCTATGAAAACCATCCCGAAGAAGAACACAAGAAAGTGCAGGACGGTTTCCAGGTATTGTTGGAAACAGGAGAAAGTCGTTTTGAAAGCAGGTTTAAAGATTCAAAAGGGAAACTTATAGATGTTGATATCAACTACAGGATATTTGATTCCGAACAAGGTCTCGGTCAGGGTGTGGCTAGGGATATAACACAACAAAAATCAGTAGAAAATGAGTTGCGCAAGGAGAGAGACCGTGCGAAGAGTTATTTAAACCTTGCCGGGACAATCTTTATCGTCATCGGCAAGGATCAGACAATTAAAATGGTTAATCCGAAAGGTTGTGATATTCTCGGATATACAGATGATAAAATCGTTGGTAAAAACTGGTTCGACAATTTCCTTCCTGAAGAAAACATTGATTTTGTTAAAGAAGTTTTCGATAAGATCATGACTGGTGAAATGGAAGGTGTTGAATATGTGGAAAATGAAGTAATTACCGCTAATGGTGAACGAAGAATTATTGCCTGGCACAATACTCTTGTTCGCGAAGAATCAGGGGAGATAGTCGCCAGTCTCAGCTCAGGCGAGGACATAACTGACAGGAAACTGGCTGAAGAACAACTTCGCAAAGAAAAGGAGTTTACCGACACATCTCTTGACACTCAGCTTGATACCTTTTTCCTTTTCGATCCAGAGACAGGAAAAGCCTTGCGTTGGAACAAGGCTTTCAGGGACATCAGCGGATATTCAGACAAAGAGATCGCTAAGATGCCGGCACCGGTTTCTTATTACAGTACGGAAGATCTGGGAAAGGCAACACCATTTGTTGAAAATGTCCTCAAAGAGGGTACCGGAACCATAGAACTGGATCTAATCTGTAAAGATGGAAAAAAAGTACCTACAGAATACGTTGTTTCATCGGTCAATGATGATGAAGGTAAGATAAAATACTTAATCTCGATTGGCCGCGATATTACCGAACGTAAAAAAGCAGAAGAAGCTCTGATAGACTCCGAAGAACGGTTGAGAATACTATTCGAATATGCTCCTGATGGAATATTCCTTAGCGACCTGAAAGGGAATTTTATAGATGGTAACAAAGCATCAGAACAGATTACGGGTTATAAACGTGAGGATCTTATTGGAAAGAATTTCCTTGAAGTAAAACTGCTCCCTAAAAAACAGGTGCCCAAAGCCGCTGCTTCATTAGCGAAAAACCTACTGGGACAGCCGACGGGTCCTGAAGAATATACCATGATAAGAAAAGATGGAACTCATGTTTTTATTGAGATCAGAACCTTCCCGATAAAGATTAAAGATGAACGGGTGATGATGGGAATTGCCCGGGATATAACAGAACGTAAAAAAATTGAAAAAGAGTTAAGAACAACCCAGATGCACTACACTGAATTTATAAATGCATCAAGTGATGGTGTTTCATACTGGAAAATGCCGGATGGATTGAGAACGGATCTGCCTGAAATAGAACAGGTAGAGATGATTTATAAGGCTACTTGTGTCGATGCAAATAAAGCCTCATGGGAAAGTTTTGGATTAAAATCAAAAGTGGAATTAATAGGGAAGAAATATATCGATCTGATAGCGGAAAAAAGAGAAGATAAACTATTTGAAGAATTTATAAAAAACAACTATTCGATCGATAACCAGGAACATCATGAATTAACTGCTACAGGTGGAGAAAATTTCCATATGGAAACCTGGTTTGGAGTAGTTGAAAATGGACTTTTAACACATTTATGGGCGACATCCAAAAATATCACTGAACAGAAAAAGGCGGAATTAGCGCTAAGGAAAAGCGAAGCAAGATTCCGATCAATTTTCGAATCAGCCTTCTTCGGAATTGGACTCGCCAGACCGGGAGAACCGATCAAAATAGCGAACGATGCCTTTCAGAATATGCTTGAGTTCATGGTGGATAAACCTGTTGAACATATGACAGGAGATTTTGCTCCGGATGATCAGGAAGCGGAAAGAAGAAATAATATTAACCGGGAACTCATTCAAGGTAAACTTAAAAATATCAGGGAAGAAAGAAAGTTTGTAACGCCAGGTGGAAAAGAAAAATGGTTGGATGTCGGGTTGTCTACAATCCCCGGGGAAGATGGTAAACCGGAATATATACTTGGATTGTTTGTAGATATAACGGAAGCGAAAAAATCGGTCGAAGAACTTGCTCGAACAAAAGCAATGCTGGATGCCGCGATTGAACAATCCCCGGCTGGGATACTTCTTGCCGACGCTCCCGATGTAAACATCACTATGATTAACAAGGCTGCTCATGAAATCCGGGGAGTGCCAGAGGATCAACTGGTAGGAATAACATACGAAGAACATCCTGATAAATGGCAGGCCTATCTTCCCGACGGCACAAAATTCAGGGGAGAATATCTACCATTGTCACGGGCTATCATTGAAGGTGTTACTTCTACGAACGTGGAAGCTATGGTACGCCGGGATGACGGCAGTTTCAGGAATATCCTGGTGAATGCTGCTCCGGTAAAAAACGAGAAAGGCGAAAATACTGCGGGTATTGCTGTTTTTCTTGATATAACAGAGAGAAAACGCGAAGAAATGGTTCGTCAAAAACAGCTGGAGCTTGTAGAATATTCAGCAGATCATTCAGTCCTGGAACTACTACAGAAGTTCCTCGATGAGACTGAAAAAATTACTGGAAGTGAAGCAGGATTCTATCATTTCATTGAAGAAGATCAAACGACAATTGAGCTCCAGGCATGGTCTACGAACACCAAAAATTATCTATGCAAAGCCGAAGGCTTTGATCAGCATTACCCTCTCGAGGAGGCTGGGGTGTGGGTAGACTGCGTCCGACAACGCAAACCAGTAATTCATAATGACTATGCCAGCCTGGAGCATAAAAAAGGAATGCCGGAAGGTCACGCACCGATAATACGTGAACTGGTAGTACCCGTAATTCGAGGGAAGAAAATTGTTGCCATTCTTGGTGTAGGCAATAAACCTGCTGACTACAATGAATTTGACGTTCAGACCGTTCAGGAACTGGCTGACCTGGCGTGGGAAACAGTTGTTAGAAAGCAGGCTGAGGAGGCGTTGAAGGAAAGTGAATTGAGATATCGCAGCCTATTCGATGATGCCCTGGATATGATAGACATTGTTGACACTGATGGTATCATAATTGACGCCAACCGGGCTGAATTGCAAAAAATGGGGTATACAGAGGAAGAATACTTCGGTAAACCACTTCTCGATATTATTGATCCGGAATATCACAAGGCCAGCGAAAAAACTTTCAAGGAAATTATGAGAGGAAATGCGGTCAACAATTTTGAAACAATGTTAAGAACAAAAAAGGGTGAAAAAATCAACGTTCTGATAAATGCTTTTCCTCAATATGAAGGAAAAGATATAGTGGCAACAAGAGCATTTTTAAGAGACATAACCGACCGTAAAAAAGCAGATCTTGCACTCCGCGAAAGCGAGGAAAGATTCCGTTCAATTGTAGAAAGCCCAATTGCCGGGGTGGCAATATTTGATGATGATTTGAAGATCAATTTCATTAATGATCATATGCTCGACCTGTTTAAACTAAAGAGGGAAGATGTAATTGGTGAAAGAGTGGATATATATTTACCCCCTCACAGCCTGGAAAAAGTTAACGACTTCCATGATAGAAGGATTCGTGGTGAAGATGTACCCACGGTTTATGAATTGGATGTGTTTGACAGTGACGGCAACGAAAAGATTGTTCTGCAAAGTGTTAACTTGAAAAAGATTGAAGATAAATTTTTTACCTTTGTCCATATGATCGATATTACTGACCGGAAAGATACTGAGCGTAAACAGAAAGAGACAGAAGACTTGATTGAAAAGACTGCCAGGCTTGCTTCCGTTGGTGTTATAGCTGGAGGAATAACCCATGAGATAAACCAGCCACTAAATGCAATTATGCTCCAGGCAGAGACAATGCAGATAATGCTGAAAATGGGGGAAATTGATCGGCTTGAAGTGATGGATGAAGCACTTGGGGAAGTTGTCGACAGCGCGAAAAAAATCTCCGAAATTATCCAGCACATGAGGACTTTCTGGATGAAGTCACCCGAAGAAGAAGCAAGGCTGGTTGTTGTAAACCTGGAAGAAGCTGTTGATGCAGCGTTACAGTTTACTACCGCTCGTGGACGGGGTCATAACATATATTTCCAGAAAGAGTTCAGCTCCAAACCAATATATATAAAAGGAATAAAAGTACAGCTGGAGCAGATTGTTATAAACCTTATCTCTAATTCAATAAACGCGCTCGACAGCGTAAACAGGAAAAACAAGTTTATCAAGATTGTTACTAAACAATTACGAAAGTCTGCAATACTGGAGGTGTCGGATAACGGCCCAGGTCTGCCGGTAAAAGACAGTGCGAAACTATTTGATCCTTTCTACTCGACAGGTAAGGCTGAGGGTGGAACGGGATTGGGACTGGCAATAGTAAAAATGTTTGTGGACAGGCTTAACGGTAAAATAGAGGCTGAGGAGAATAGCCCTGAAGGTATAATATTCAGGATAACGTTCCCGATTTATAATTTGGAAAAGTAAATGAAGGTTTTACTTGTTGATGACGAGGAAAGAAGCCGGAAAGCGGTAGCGTTTTTCGTTCGTGAAGCACTCGGATGGGAAGTGTTTGAAGCTGAAGACGGAGAGCATGCATTTGAAGCTTACAAAAAGTATTCATTTCCTTTGGTTATTTCCGATATCCGGATGCCAAAAATGAATGGAATCGAACTCCTTAAAGAAATTAAAAAGCTTCCTGAGGGCGAGGAGACCTCGGTGGTTTTAATGACCGGTTTCGCTGATGTAGAGACGGCTGTTACCGCTCTGCGTGAAGGTGCATATGACTACCTGCATAAGCCCGTTAATGCTGAAACATTGTCGGTTGTACTCAATAAACTGTCCGAGGATAAGACTAGGAAAGAGGGTGAAAAGAAACCGGGCAAAGAAGTCATACAGGATATAAGCCAGACAATACTTATCCCTGACTATGGGACTATCGGTGTGTTCTCGAGTGAAATGCAGGATATTGTTAAGCTCGCATACCAGTTTAATGAAGACCGCCAGATCCCGGCCCTGATCCAGGGTGAAACCGGTACCGGTAAAGAGGTGGTGGCCAGGTTGATCCATCATGGATCTGAAGGCACCGATAAACCATTTGTTTCGGTAAACTGCCCGGCGCTGGCACCAACTTTGATCGAGAGCGAATTTTTTGGCTATGAACCGGGAGCATATACCGGCGCGACAAAAACCGGCGCTAAAGGTAAATTCGAACTGGCGCAGGGGGGAACAATATTCCTTGATGAAATAGGGGAACTTCCGCTCGATATGCAGCCGAAACTGTTGAGAGTGCTACAGGAACGCGAACTCTATAAAATCGGTGGAGACAAGAGGATAAAACTGGATGTCAGGTTCATCGCGGCAACAAACCGTAATCTGCATAAGGAAGTTAAGAAAGGAAATTTCCGGGGTGATCTGTTTTACAGGTTAAATGCGGGGAAAATAGATATTCCTCCGTTAAGGGAACAGAGTCATTCAATCCGTCACCTCGCACAGCTGATATTAATCCAGCTCTCCGAACAGAAAGGAAAAGATTTCAAATACCTCGATTCAGACGCAGTAAAACTCCTGGAATCCCATAACTGGCCCGGTAATATCAGGGAACTGCATAACACCCTGGAAAGGGTGATGTTGCTCTATAACGACAATGCGTTAAAAGAAAAACATTTAGGCTTTATCTCTGGCCACCAGCAGCAGGAAGAATACGGATTTCCACCCCTGTCTGCAGATACTATTGTCCTGCCTGAAGAAACATTGGATTTCCAGGAGATAACAAACGCGATTATCAGGCTTGCACTGAAAAAATTCAATGGAAATAAATCACGGACAGCAGAGTACCTTGGAATGTCGAGAGGTGCGTTACGAAACAGAGTAGAAAACCTCTAGATAATAACTTTCCAAATCCATCCAACTGGCTTAATCAAGCCAACCGGCTAAACCAAGCCGGCTCGTTCAAGCCAGCCGGCTAAACTTAGCCACTCTTATTGAGCACCTAATATTTTGTTATTGTTGCTATTATGCTAATTGTGGATTTTGGCACGATAGTTGTTTAGGTCTTATGAAAATCAAAATCAAAATAAAATCGCTAATTCTTATATGAAAGTTGTACTAATTGACGACGATCTCCGCTCATTAAAAGGACTTGAGACCTCCCTTAAGGTTGTCGGGAAACACGAGTGCACCTCTTTTAATGATCCGTTGGAAGCGCTTCAATCTTTCGATGAACATTCTTATGATGTCGTCATAACCGATATCAGAATGCCATATCTCAACGGAGTAGATGTATTAAAAGCAGTAAAGAGCGCCAATCCGGACATTTTTGTTGTGATGATTACAGGTCATGATGACATGAATCCAGCTGTTGAATCAGTCAACTTAAGAGCTGACGCATTCTTCACAAAGCCGATCCAGGTAAAACCTCTTTTATCCACCCTTGAAACATTTTCGGAAGCAATCAAAGAAAAAGAGAAGTTGGTGAACAACAATAAATGTTTTCAGAAACAACTGGAAGATGCAGAAAGTTCATTAGTATTGAAAAAAGCTGCCTGCGGAATAATGCACGACTTCAACAACCTTCTGACAGTAATTGACGGACAAACATTTTTTGTACAGGAAGAAATAAAAAATATTAAGCCTGAAATATCTGAATCACTTGATGAAATACTTAAGACTACAGATCGTGCAGCAAATCTTACCAGGTATTTTCTAAGACTATGTAATAACTATACAAATAATCCCATTAAAGTAGATTATAACAAATACATAGAAGATTTTAAAAGCATAATTATACACTTGCTAGGTAAACATGTTAAATTGGACATTAATATTAGTACTAATATAGGTGAAGTATATATAATACCTTCATTATATGGTCAAATAATGCTTAATCTTGTATCAAATGCTCGCGATGCGATGATTAATGGTGGTAATCTTACAATAAGTGCAGAAATCATTAAGATAGAAAGTGTAATATCAACAGCAATATGTGAACTACCAATGGGAACATACCTTAAAACTAAGGTAAGAGACACAGGGATGGGTATGAGTAAAGAAGTAAGATCAAAAATATTCAATCCTTTCTTTACGACAAAAGAATCAGGTAAAGGAACCGGTATCGGACTCTATACAGTTTCCCAGATAGTTAAAGAAATGAATGGGGGTATTGAGGTTACAAGTGAACTGGGTGAAGGAACGACATTTGAAGTGTTTATCCCTTATAGAGAAGATTAAATACAAAAAAATGATTCATAAGTTACACATAAAAACATGAAGTTTGAAAGGAAGAAAAATGAGTGAAGTATTAGAAAAAGAGGAAATTGTCCTTGAAGAAGAAAACTCTGAAAGCAGGACAGAAAAGTATCTAACATTTTCACTTGGTAAAGAAGAGTATGGTATCGGTATCTCTGACGTTACTGAAATTGTAGGTATCCAGAACATTACAGAATTACCGGACGTACCAAACTATGTAAGAGGAATTATCAACCTGAGAGGTAAGGTCATACCTGTTATTGATGTGCGTTTACGGTTTGGAATGGACGAGAAAGACTATGACGCTCGAACGTGTATCGTTGTAGTAAATATTAAACAGGTTTCGGTCGGATTAATTGTTGATGAAGTCTCTGAAGTATTGGACATCAACAACTCACAAATTGAGCCGCCACCAAAAGTTCGAAGGAACGAATCGCAACGTTACCTCAAAGGTCTTGGCAAGGTTGAAGACTTGGTGAAGATCCTGCTAGATGTTCAAAAACTGCTGTTTGAAGAGGAACTTGAACTGATTATCGAAACCTAGTCTGATAATTAACAAAATGTAATACGAAAGAGATAGATAATTAGTTGTGAAGAGTAAGATTTTGTTAACCTTAATTTTTTAGGATCGAAAGCTCTCACCATCTTAACGGTTGATTGAATATCCCAGAATAGAAAATCCACTATATAAAGTAAACCACATTACAAAATACATATCATTGGAAAAATAGTATTTAAACAGAATAACAGTTACTATTACTCTTTCATAGATGTATTTAAAGAGACAATATTCTGAATAAATGATAGTAAAAAAATACACACATGAAGTAACTAAAAGAAGGAGTTTTAGATGTTCAACAGATTTGTAAAATTGTTAATCGTTGCAATGTTTTTATTCTCAAGTATTTTATATGCTGAACCTGCTTTTAAAGTAGGAGGGAGTATAAGAACAAGAGGTGAAGTAAAAAATAAATTCAATTTCAACGATTCCAACCAGGATTATTTTTTATCGCAGGTAAGAATTAACCTCAACTGGAAACTGGCACATAATTTTTCACTCTTTGTTGAAGGACAGGATTCACGTGTTTTTGGGGAAGAAGAAACTTCAGCACCTTCAATAAAAGCAGATGCTACACCCAATATCTATGCAGACAATTTTGATTTGCACAGAGGATATCTGGAATTCAATTCCAATACAGGTAAGATTCCATTAAAAATAAAGGTTGGAAGACAAAAGTATAACCTTGGAAAATTGCGTCTTTCGGCTTCACTTGAATGGGTGAATACAGCGAGAGTATGGGATGGAATAAGACTATCTATTGGTAAAGACAAAGAAAGGTTAATTGATTTATTTGGATCAAGAGTTGTACCGGTAGATCCAAAAGGATGGAATGACCACAGAATTACAGGAAGTAGATACTTTAACAGCTATTTCCATGGAGTTTACTACCAGGATTGGCGATTGATCAAAGAAACTCAAGTTTCAGTATATGGATTTATCCGCAATCAAAGTGATATAAAAGATGATATTTACACCATCGGTGGTAGTATCGAAAAAAGCATCGGTTTTTTAAAGATTGATGGCGAATCAGCTTTTCAATTTGGGAAGTTTAACGATCAGGATCATTCAGCATATATGTTCCACCTTGGTGGAGAGTATCGAGTTGAACCTCTTAACAATTCGATCTTTGGAGTAGCTTATAATTTTGCAAGCGGTGATGATGATGCAACAGATGATAAGCACAAAACGTTTGACAACCTCTATCCCCTGAACCATGCCTACTATGGTTACATGGATCTGTTTTCGCTCCAGAATATTCGAAACCTGGAACTAACTGCAAAAACAAAACTTCTCCAAAAAGCAACTATTCGACTGGCAATGCAGAATTTCTGGCTGGCTGATGCGGAAAATGATGTATGGTATAACGCCGGTTTAGGTAAAATTAACAGGCCAGATGTGCAAAAGGGGATTTCATCTCACGTTGGAACTGAAATTGATGTTACCGTTAAATATCCTCTCATCAATAAAAGATTAGTTTTAGTAGGTGGTTATTCGGTATTAATTGCTGGTGATTATATAAAAGAATCTGGCCAAAACTCTGAAAATGCAGATTTCATGTTTATACAGGCAAAATATAGCCTTTAAGATAGGCAGACATTTAGAAAATAACACGTTAATACATAAAGGTGAGGGAAAAGATGAATTTAAGAGACATTAAAATAGGCTCAAGGCTCAACCTTGGATTTGGTCTGGTAATAATTTTAGCAGCTTTGATAGGGATTATTTCGTTAAATAAAATGAAAACTCTCTCTGGACTTACAGAGAAGCTTTATAAACACCCACTTGCTGTAAGTAATGGTGTAAGGGACATTAATTCAAACATTATCAAAATGCACAGATCAATGAAGGATGTTGCATTAGCAAGGGATAATGCGGGAATACAATCAGCTGCTGCGCAGGTGGTTGAATATGAGGAAGAAGTATATAAACATTTTGAACTTGTCGAAGAAAGGTACCTGGGTGATAAATCCGATGTTATTGCAGCACATGATCTATTCAAGAACTGGAAACCAATTCGTGATGAAGTAATCAGCCTGATGATTCAGGGTGAAAGGCAAACTGCTGCAGATATTACCAAGGGCAAAGGTGCAGCACATGTTCAGAAGCTTGATGCTGCAGTTGAAGGGTTAATCGAATTCGCTAGCAACAAAGCAGACTCGTTTCATGCAAACGCCGTAAAAACGGATAAAGATGCTGCAATGTTGATGTATATCTTGCTCGCTGTTTCTATCGTTGTGGCAATTGTAATTGCATATGTTTCAGCTAAAAGTATCAGGATTCCATTGTCAGAGATAAAGGAATTGGCTCAAACAATTGCATCGGGCGATTTATCACAGAAATCGGATGACAGCAGCAGGGATGAAGTTGGGGAATTGGCTGTAGCTATTAATGGCATGGTGGATAACCTTAAACAAAACAACGATGAAATGGAATCAAATATAGAACAAGGAAATAAAGCGATAGAAGAAATAAAACGTACTATCCCAATATTTATTGAGCAAGGTGATCTTGATATCAGACCAGATGTTAACCTGGTCGATGGCGCATACAAGGAAGTACTGCAACTTGTTTCAGGATTGATAGATGGAATGGTAAAAGACATCTATTCATTGATAAATGGTTTCAACAGCTATGCGGACGGTAACTTTGATTATGTACCGGATGTTTTCCCTGGAAAGAAAGTTGTCATCACTGATGCATTAAATAAACTTCGCAACAATCTTCTTTTGCTGATTAAAGAAGGAGTCGAACTCGCTAAAGCCGCTGAAGAAGGAGATCTGAAGAAACGTGGAGATGTTTCTAAGTTTGAAGGTGATTACATAAAAATCATTGAAGGATTCAACAATACTATTACCAATATATTGGATCCAATAAATGAATCGGTTAAAAGTCTCGAAGCAATGGCAACAGGTGACTTGACTGTTGATGTTACTGGGGACTATAGGGGTGATCATCAATTAATGAAAAATGCGATTAACAGCACACAGAAATCATTAAATGATCTACTTGGACAGGTTAATGTCGCAGTCGAACAGGTAAATGGTGGTTCACAACAGGTTTCAGATTCCAGCCAGTCCCTGTCGCAGGGTGCAACAGAACAGGCCAGTTCACTGGAAGAGGTAACCTCTTCGATTGCCGAGATTGGTTCACAGACAAATCAGAATGCCGAGAACGCAACCCAAGCCAACAAACTTGCCAATACCGCACGCGGTGCAGCTGACAACGGCAACGACCAGATGCAACAGATGCTAGGCGCAATGAATGAGATTACCGAATCATCTAATGAAATTTCCAAAATTATAAAGGTAATCGACGAAATCGCTTTCCAGACAAACCTCCTGGCATTGAACGCCGCTGTTGAAGCAGCACGTGCTGGAGTCCATGGGAAAGGATTTGCCGTGGTAGCAGATGAAGTCCGGAACCTGGCTCAACGCTCAGCCCAGGCAGCCAAGGAAACGACTGCCCTGATCGAGGGTACTGTGCAACGTGTGGAGAATGGATCCAGTATTGCGGATGAAACAGCTGAGGCTTTAACAAAAATTATAGATGGGATCACGAAGGTTAATGATCTTGTCGGTGAAATTGAAAGTGCATCAAAAGAACAAACGGTCGGGATCAACCAGATTGGTGATGCGCTTAGCCAGATTGATTCAGTCACTCAGGCGAATACATCTAATGCCGAAGAAGGCGCTTCCGCTGCTGAAGAGCTCTCCAGCCAGGCTATACACCTGAAGCAGATGGTATCAAAATTCAAACTGACATCAAACGGTGAACTGATTAATCCCGTAGATAGAAGACTGGAACTACCGACAGTTGTAAATGGAAATGGAAATGGTTGGGAGCAAAAGGCTTTACCGGATAAGAAAATTGAGGAGGGGGAAGTAGGACCGGTTGATGTAATCTCCCTGGAAGATTCTGACTTCGAAAACTTCTAAAGAAACTCAAATAATTAAAAATACAGCAGGCCTACTTTGATAAGTAGGCCTGCTTTTTATGATTACAATCTAACAATACGAAGCAAATAAAAACATAAACTCTCCTTGGCTCAATTGGGCCAACTGGCTAAATCAAACCGGTTTGTTCAGGCCATCTGGCTAATTTTAGCCACCTTCTGTTTGCCCTAACTGTTTGTTTTTATACACCTCTACTGCAAAAAGTGATTTCTGGCACACTTGTTGAATTATAGGTGGAAGAAGATGAACAATTATGATTCAGGTGAAATAATGAAAGTTATGTTGATTGATGACGACCCCCATTCTCTGAAGGGTCTGGAGACTTCCCTCAAGGTTGTTGGGAAACATGAGTGCACTTCTTTTAACGATCCACTGGAAGCCCTGCAATACTTCGATGATGACTCTTACGATGTTGTCGTGACAGATATCAGAATGCCCTACCTCAATGGAGTCGATGTATTAAAAGCTGTAAAGAATGCGAATCCAGATGTTTATGTTGTGATGATTACCGGTCATGAAGACATGAATGCAGCAGTTGAATCAGTCAACATGAAAGCAGATGCGTTCTTCACGAAACCCATCCAGGTTAAGCCGCTTTTATCCACACTGGAAACTTTTTCCAATACGATAAAGGAAAAGGAAAACAAGCAGAAAAATAGAAAAGGTTTTCAGAAACAACTTGAGGATGCTGAAAGTTCAGTTGTTCTGAAAAAAGCGGCCTGCGGAATAATGCACGACTTCAACAACCTTCTGACAGTAATTGATGGCCAAACAATTATTGCCCAGGAGGAAATAAAACATCTTAAACCAGAAATAGCTGAATCCCTCGATGAAATACTTAAAACAACCGATCGTGCTGCAAACCTTACCAGGTATTTTCTCAGATTGTGCAATAACTATACAAATAACCCTGTTAAAATAGACTTTAATGAGTATATAAAAGACTTTAGAAGCATTTTTGTTCATTTACTTGAAAAACATATAAAATTAGATATTAATTTAGAGAATAATATTACTGAAGTAGATATAATACCATCATTATACGGACAAATAATCCTTAATCTTGTATCTAATGCCCGTGATGCAATGGTTGATGGCGGTAATCTTACCATCAGCGCAGATATTGTAATCTTTGAAGAGTCTAAATCAACATCAACCTCTGAAATACCCCAGGGAACATACCTTAAAACAACTGTAACCGATACAGGGATGGGTATGAGTAATGAAGTCAGGGCTAAAATATTCAATCCTTTCTTTACAACTAAAGAAACCGGCAAAGGTACTGGTATCGGGCTATATACAGTTTCCCAGATAGTTAAAGAAATGAATGGAGGAATTGATGTTGCCAGTGAACTGGGTTTAGGAACGTCATTTGATGTGTTTATACCTGTTAATGACTTTTAAAGAATAAAACAAACAATAAAAGTATGAAAATATTAAAATACTACGATAAAAGATAACAACTCGACAGGAGTAAAAATGAGTGAAGCAACCGTTGTAGAAGAAATTGTTCTTGATGAAGAAGTGAACGTTGAAAACCAGTCGGAAAAATACCTCACTTTCTCCCTGGGCAAGGAAGAATATGGAATAGGTATTTCAAGTGTCCTGGAGATTGTTGGTATCCAGAATATTACCGAACTGCCCGATGTTCCTGATTACGTAAAAGGAATTATTAATCTGCGCGGTAAGGTTATACCGGTACTTGATGTCCGTCTTCGTTTTGGTATGGAAGAAAAGGAATATGACGCTCGTACATGTATCGTTGTGGTCAGCGTTAACAGCATCTCGGTCGGTTTAATTGTCGACGAAGTTTCCGAAGTGCTGGATATCATGAACACACAGATTGAGCCTGCGCCAAACGTTCATAAGGATGAGTCCCATAAATACCTGCAGGGACTTGGCAAAGTTGGTGACGAGGTAAAGATTCTTTTAAACGTACAGAAGCTGCTTTTCGACAAAGACCTGGAACTTCTCCAGGAAGTAGAAGCCAGGTAGAACGGAATCGAAACAAAACAAATTGAAATAATTCTTGAGCTTGAAGGGGAAAAAAGATGAAATTGAACATCAGAACTCAAATTTCCGGCCTGGTAACTGTGGCAGTACTTGTACCGGTGCTGGTTATTCTCGGCCTGACAATTGTCAAAAAAGGCCAGGTAGGACATGTAGTAGTTGAAGGTATTGACAAACTTGCCGTCCAAACATTAGACCAGGCAGCCCTGGATATGTACCACCTGTATGACGCTGTAGATGAAGTAGTAGAGAACGATTCCCTGGCAATTGAAAAAGTGCAGGAACAGTTGAAAGAAATCAAAATTGGTGAGACCGGATACCTGTTCGCGATTGCAGGCTCAGGTGCAGATCGTGGAGTGATGGTTATGCATCCCGTTGAAGAGCAGCGAGGTAAAAGTTTCTGGAATACCAAGGACAACGAGGGAAATCTGTTCTTCCAGACAATGGCTAGTGGAGCAATGAGTGCAGGACGTGGTGAAACCGCTGTTATTCATTATGACTGGAAAAATCCCGGTGATATGGTAGCACGAGCAAAATTGGCTTCAGCTGTTTATTATGAACCATGGAACCTGGTTATTGGTGCAAGTGCATATCTTGATGAGTTTCAAACAGTTCACAAAGGAGCTCAAGCAGCACTCGGAAGCCTTGTAACGATAATCGTGATAGTTGGATTGATAATGCTTGCTGCTTCCGTCACTTTTGCCATGATCTTCGGACGTGTGATGGGTAAAAATATTCAGTTCATAGCTGAAGGTGCACGGCATTTTGCGGTTGGCGATATTGCACTGGAAGATATGGATCATAGTAAAATTGCCAAAATGAACAATAGAAGTGATGAGATTGGCGAAATCGGCAGAGCATTTGTTGAACTGATCGAGTACCTGAAGTCCCGCGCGGATGCCGCTGACCAGATTGCCCATGGTAATTTTGATATAGAAATTCACACTGCCTCAGACCACGATGTACTTAGTCAGTCTATGCTCGCCATGCGTGACAATATCGAAAAAGTCATCAAAGAGATGATGAGGGTTTCTGAAGTTTTCGCCAAAGATGGTGATATTGAAATACGTCCGGACGCCTCAATCGCAACAGGCAGCTATCGCGAACTGCTGGAAATTTTTAATGGCCTGATGGAAGGTTTCGTTAAGGATATGCTGACTGTTCTCGAACTGATTGGTGATTATGCCAAGGGTAAGCTGGATAATGAAGCCCCTGTGCTTCCAGGTAAGAAGATTGTACTTACAGAAGCTATAAACGGTATTCGCAGCAATCTGCTTGCTTTGATAGATGAAGGTATGATGCTTACTGAAGCCGCCGAACAGGGTGATCTGAAAAAACGGGGTGACACCTCCAAGTTCGAAGGTGGATATAGGAAAATTATCGGTGGATTCAACAATACAATTGAAAAAATACTTGAACCGGTTAATGAAGCAGTAGAAGTATTAAAAGATATGGCAAACAGCGATCTTACAACTAAGGTTAGTGGTCAGTACAAAGGTGACCATGCAGTAATGAAAAATGCTCTGAACACAACAGTTGATTCACTGAATGACGTTTTATCCCAGGTCAATGTTGCTGTAGAACAGGTTAACAGTGGATCACAACAGGTTTCCGATTCCAGCCAGTCTCTCTCACAGGGTGCTACTGAACAGGCTAGCTCACTGGAAGAAGTTACCTCATCAATAACCCAGATCGGTTCCCAGACAAAGCAGAATGCTGAAAACGCGACTCAAGCCAACCAGCTTGCCAATACCGCACGTGGAGCTGCCGACAAGGGTAACGCACAGATGCAGCAGATGCTTGGCGCGATGAATGAAATAACCGAATCATCCAATGAAATCTCGAAGATCATCAAGGTAATCGACGAGATCGCCTTCCAAACTAACCTGCTGGCACTGAACGCAGCGGTTGAAGCCGCACGTGCAGGGGTCCACGGTAAGGGTTTTGCAGTTGTTGCCGACGAAGTCCGTAACCTGGCGCAACGTAGTGCGCAGGCAGCCAAGGAAACGACAGCCCTGATTGAAGGTACGGTACAACGTGTTGAAAACGGATCCAGCATAGCTGATGAAACAGCTGAAGCGTTGACCGAAATTATCACCGGTGTAACCAAGGTGAATGATCTTGTTGGAGAAATTGCCAGCGCGTCCAATGAACAAACTGTTGGAATTAACCAGATCGGTGATGCCCTGACCCAGATTGATTCTGTTACCCAGGCTAATACCTCAAACGCTGAAGAGGGTGCATCCGCTGCTGAAGAACTTTCCAGCCAGGCTACACACCTGAAGCAAATGGTATCAAGGTTCAACCTTACATCGACCGGTGCATCGATTGCCCCGGCTGAAAGAAGACTGGAGCCCGTATCCACCGGTAACGGCAATGGAAATGGTTGGGATAAAAAGGCCCTACCGGCAAAGAAAACTGCTGAAGCCGTAGTTGGTCCCGAAGATGTGATAAATCTCGAGGATTCAGACTTCGAAGACTTCTAGGAATAAATTGAAACATTGAAGATACTGCAGGCTCACTTTTATAGGTGAGCCTGTTTTTTTTGTCTCTAATCAAGGTTCATTGCTGAACAACGACAGTTTCGAATAACTAATTGTGAATTCAACAAATATCTTCCCCTGGCTCAAATGATCCAACTGGCTGAATCAAGCCGGCTCAATTGAACCAACAGGCTTGAACAAGCCACTTGCGTGTGATTGCATGTTGTTGTTATTCCAGTGTTTGTGTGCGCCTCGTTATTGGCATGAATTTTGTCTTTAGGATATAGTAAGAAAGAAGGATCGTACTTAAACCAAAAGAAGGAATGGAAAAATGAATGGAGTAAATTTTACAAAGTTGATAGTTGGCTTGGTAATCTGCGCGGTTGTTTTTTGTGTAACTGTACCCTTTGCTTTGGCAGAACCCGGGTCATCTGATAAGGTATCGCTTCCAAAAGGACTCAAGGGTGTTAAAATTGGTGGCGTGACTTACATTTCTTATGTAAACGGCGAAAAGAGTGAAACTGAATATTCAGAATTTTTCGTCCGTAGGGCTTACCTCACCGTTAAAAAATCCATTCTTCCAGGACTATCCTCGCGTATAACCCTGGATACAAGCCAGGATGAAGATGGCGATGGTGCCGGTGATATGGAAGTCCGGATTAAGTATATGTACGCTAACTTCAAGTTTCCCGATTTCGGTTTTGTAACTAAACCGAATATTGAGTTTGGAATTGTACACACACCCTGGCTTGACTTCGAAGAACACATCAATTACTACCGCATGCGTGAAAAAATGTTTATCGAACGTTCCGGGATTATGAATTCCGCGGACTTCGGCGCAACATTCGCTGCACTTATCGGCGGAGAACTTGATGACAATTATAAGAAAACCGTCAACAAAAAATACCCTGGTCGTTATGGTAGTTTTGCATTTGGTGTCTATAACGGTGGTGGTTATCACTCGATGGAAGTGAACCAGAAAAAAGTGGTCGAAGGCCGTTTAACTCTTCGTCCAATCCCAGACGTTTTACCTGGACTTCAATTCTCGGGCTTTGGTGTTTATGGACATGGTAACAAGGAAGAAGTAAATGGTGAGTTACCTGACTGGCAAACTTACCTGGGAAAACTCTCCTACGAACATCAATATTTCACCTTCACTGCCCAGTACATGGATGGCAAGGGTAACCAGAAAGGTAAATGGGTTGACGAAACAGATCATATAACATCATTGGCTTACAATGGGTTCTCCTTCTTTGGTGAGGGTAAACTTGGATCACACTGGAGAACAATTGGAGGACTGGATTCATTCGATCCTGATGTAGATGTCGAGGACAATGAATTTACCAGGTACTACGTTGGCCTGGGCTACGATTTTGGTCATCACAACATCCTGCTTTTAGACTATGATGTAAAAGATTATGCGGCAGAAGGAAAAGCAAACGATTACTGGTACCAGTTAACAATGCAGCTCCATTTCTAAGCCGACATGTGATTAAACATAAATATAGAGGACTATAAAGATGAAACTTGCATATAAACTTGGCATCGGCATAGGAATAGTAACCCTGTTGCTGGTAGTTGTTTCGGTGATTGGTATTGTTGACTTGAATTCAGCGGCAAAATCATTCAAAAGTGGAATGGAAATAACAGATGCTGCAAGCGAAGCAGCAGCGATTGAAACAGATTTTCTCCAGGTACGTCGAAGCGAAAAGGATTTTGTCGCCAGGAAGAATATGAAATATTTTGAACGTGCCAACAGTTACCTTGACAGTGCTGAAAAAAGATCAAATCATCTCCTGGAATTTGTCGACGATGAAGATTCAAAACATGATCTCCAGGAAATTCTTATACACATCGACACATATAGAGAGATCTTCTCGAAATTAAAAGAGAACATGGTTATAAGAGGGCTTACCCATAATGATGGTGTACAGAAGGCATTCCGTGCGGCAGCGCATAAGGTACAAAATTCTTCCACAGGTTCTACCAAAGCGACTATTCTGGAGCTAAGGAAACATGAGAAAGATTACATGCTTCGTTTGGATCATAAGTACGTCAACAAAGCTTCAGATACACTGAGTAAGCTACGTGGCAGGGTTTCAAATCAGATCCTGGATGAATACTGGAATAATTTTACAAAATTGGTTGAACTTGATGGAATTATCAAGGATAATCTCGGTGAGATGAAGAAAAACGCTGATGAAACAATGGAATACAGTGTTCATCTCAACGATTTAATCTATGATGCTGCAAACGTTAAAGCAGAAAGCGTAGTTGCAAAAACCAATACCGCTGTTATTATTCTAAGCTTGCTCAGCGTTTTTGCGTTAGTTATTGCTGTAACTAGTGGACTATATCTTGTTCGCGCTATTACAAAACCTGTCCTGGAAGTTGTAGACGTAGCCAACTCCATTGCCAGCGGAGATTTCAGCCATAAAATCGAATTGTCCCAGAATGATGAAATCGGTGAACTGGCCAGTACTGTTAATGAAATGAGTGATGCACTTAAGCAGAATCGCGAAGAGATGGAGAAAACCCTCAGTGAGGGAAATGCCACACTCGAAGAAATTAAAAGAGTAATTCCCATCTTCCAGGAAGAGGGTGACATCGAAGTACGTCCGAATCCCGAGGTAGCGACCGGAAGCTACAGGGAACTACTGCAGCTCTTCAAGGATTTCATGGACGGCTTTGTTGCAGACATGCTCGAGATTATTAATGGAGCGTCTAGCTATGCGGACGGTAACTTTGAATTTACCGTCAAGGATCTCCCCGGCAAGAAAATTGTCCTTACTGACGCGTTTAACAAACTTCGCAGTAACCTCCTGGCACTGATCGATGAAGGTGTTACTCTTGCAACAGCAGCAGAAGAAGGTGATCTGCAGAAACGTGGTGAAACCGCCAAGTTCGAAGGAGATTACAAGAAAATTATCGGCGGTATGAATAAGACAATTGAAAATATCCTTGAACCTGTTAATGAAGCAGTTGAAGTATTGAAAAAAATGGCTGAAGGCAATCTTAATACAGAGGTTACCGGAGATTATAAAGGTGACCACGCAATTATGAAGACCGCCCTCAATACTACTATCGAATCCCTCAATGACATTCTTAATCAGGTAAATGTAGCTGTTGAACAGGTTAACAGTGGATCACAACAGGTTTCAGATTCCAGCCAGTCATTGTCACAAGGTGCAACAGAACAGGCCAGCTCCCTTGAGGAAGTAACCTCGTCAATTACGCAAGTCGGTTCACAAACAAAACTGAACGCAGAAAACGCCACCCAGGCAAACCAACTTGCCAATTCAGCACGTGGAGCTGCAGACAAGGGTAACGACCAGATGCAACAGATGCTTGGTGCGATGAGCCAGATTTCTGATTCATCAAATGAAATCTCCAAGATCATCAAGGTTATCGACGAGATTGCGTTCCAGACAAACCTGCTGGCATTAAACGCGGCTGTTGAAGCGGCACGTGCCGGTGTTCATGGCAAGGGCTTCGCGGTAGTAGCAGATGAAGTTCGTAACCTGGCGCAACGCTCAGCCCAGGCTGCAAAAGAGACTACTGATCTTATCGAAGGTACTGTCCAGAGAGTAGAGAATGGTTCCAGTATTGCCGATGAAACAGCAGAAGCATTTGCTGAGATTATTTCCGGGATAACCAAGGTTAATGATCTTGTTGGTGAAATAGAAAGTGCCTCTAAAGAGCAGACCGTCGGAATTAACCAGATTGGTGATGCGCTTACTCAAATTGATTCCGTAACCCAGGCTAACACCTCAAACGCCGAAGAAGGTGCGTCAGCAGCTGAAGAACTTTCCAGCCAGGCCACTCACCTGAGGCAGATGGTAACCAGGTTCGAACTGAAATCAACCGGAACTGCGATGACCACCTTTGAAAGAACCCCTGCTGCTGATACAATAGTTAAATCTAATGGAAATGGTGAAAACGACTGGGATCAAAAAGCACTTCCGGCAGAACCGAATGAAAATAAAATGTTTAGTCCTGAAGATACAATAACACTGGAAGACTCAGATTTTGAGGACTTCTAAACCTTGATAAAATAATCAAATTCCCCTACAGGCTCACTTTATCAAGTGAGCCTGTTTTAGTTTCCGTCCTGTTATACTCTCTGAGCATGCAACAATATTGCTCTTCATATGTCTTATACTTGACTGCAAATTTTTTTACAGTTACATTACTGCAAATATTTTTACACTTCATTCAGGACATAAGATCATGAAAAAACCGTGGTCCAGCCGTTTCAGTAAACGTGAAAGAGAGATAATGGATATCATCTATCAACTTGGCGAGGCAAGTGTAAATGATGTTCTCAGCAAGGTTCATGATGATCCCAGTTATAATACAGTCAGGGTGACAATGGGTATTCTTGAGAAAAAAGGTCACCTGAAAGTTCATAAAGACGGCAAAAGATGTATCTACTCACCAACCCTTTCACAAAAACAGGCTACCCACACAGCTTTGCGTGATCTACTTGAAACTTTTTTCCAGGGATCACCCTCCAAGGCTATTCTGACCATGCTTGACATGTCATCCGATAAAATTTCGGAAAAAGACCTTGATGAAATTGAGGCGCTGATCCGTAAGGAGAAAGAAGAATGATCTCTATAACCGAATATAGCAGGTTACTCGCTGTTGCCATTGAGCTTGGATTTGGGATTTTGATTAAAACAACGCTCCTCATATCGTTAACGGCAATCGTGGTAATATTTCTACGGAATTCATCAGCCTCGACCAGGAATACAATCTGGGCTTCAGCCCTGGGGCTTTTGATTTTCCTGCCAATCTTTTCAATTGTTATCCCGCACTGGGAATTTTCTCTTATCAAACCTGCGCAAGTGGTGCAAAATTCAATTGAAACGGATACAGGTTCAATCCCTCCCGGCATAAACGAGACATCAGTTATTGAGGAGAACGGTGCTGAAGGTTCCCCCGGACTGGTTTTTCCCGAACCGCCCGTGAAGATCCAGGCACACTACGTTGCTATTGCGTTGCTGGGAATCTGGGTACTGGGAGCATTATTCCTTCTTTCAAGGATTGCTGTGCATGCTGTACGTGCTCGCAATATCCGACTTAGGGCCACTCCAATAGATGATGATGTAACGGCGATTATCATAAAGGTGATACAAAAACGGCTTGGAATTCAATTTGAAATACCGGTGCTGATGAGTGAGAGGACAAATGTTCCCTTTACCCTCGGAATATATAACCATGTAGTGGTTTTGCCGGCATCATATGAAAATTGGCCTATCGAAAGGAAACGCAGTGTCCTCTACCATGAATTCGCTCATATCCAGCGTCGGGACTACATAATCCACCTGATGGTTGAAGTCGTACGTGCCCTCTACTGGATCAACCCGGTTGTCTGGTACGCTGCTCACAGGTATGAAATAGAGCGAGAACGTGCCTGCGATGACGCCGCCCTCTATTGCGGTACGTCATCCGAGGTCTACGCAAACGAGCTTCTTCAGCTGGTACGTTCACAGGTGAATCTTGAAAATAGCATAGGAGTAATTGCCATGTCTGTAAAAACCGACCTGGCGGAAAGGATTCGATGCATTATGAACAGAAAGATAAATCGTTCACCGAATCGTCCTGCCGGTACAGTACTTACCTGGATTTTAGCCTTTGCGATCACAATCCCGCTTGCTGCGATGAGTACACTCGGCGCAGGTTTTTTCGCAAGTACAATGGCTAGTGGTGATGTTCCGGATACGAGGGATATGATAGTACAACTCGAAGATCACGAAGACCCGGACAAACGTCGCCTGGCAGCCTGGTGGCTTGGTGAACATGAAGACACCAGGGCGGTGAATCCACTGATCAGGAGTGCTCTGAAGGATAAATCTGTTGATGTCCGGCTAGTTTCTGCGTGGGCACTCGGAGAAATCAAGGACGACAGGTCTATCGATCCGCTGGTTGAATTGCTGAACGACAAGTCGAAACTTGTTCGCGAAATGGCGATTCTTTCCATCGGCGAGATCGAAAATCCCAAGACAGTAGATGACCTCGTTAAAGCATGCAAACGTGAACCGGAAATGTCAGAAGCAGTAATATGGGCTTTGGGTGAAATTGGTTCGGAAAAAGCAAACCTGAAAAGAGACAGGATATTTGAATCCATCGGGAAAACTCCCCGGGATAATGACCAGGTTTGGACGGGCCAAATCATGCACCGCAAAGTCCGGGACGAATTCAAGCAGAAAGGTGGATTTGATTACAGTTCAAAGATAGACGGTATTATCAAGGATCTGGGTAAAGGAAACGCAAAGGAACGTGCTTGGGCGGCATTTAATATCGGTATACTGGGCATAATGGATCATATTGAGGATACTGATCCCGTTATTCCATTGCTTGATGCGCTCAAGGATTCCGATCCGGAAGTCCGAGCGATCGCTATCTGGGCACTCGACGAAATTAATCCGTCACGTTCCCACCATTTTGGAAACGATCACCATCACCATATCCACCATGATGAAAACCATAGCTCTGGGAGCAGTGGAGGTAAAAGTTCTGGCAGTAGTGGAATAGGTAGTACTGGGAGCAGTGGAAGCAGAAAGGTCTATAAATAGGAAAACGGATTATGCGTGATTCAATATTTCATTGCCAGGCATAACGGAGAAAACCAGGAATGCGTTTTTTTATGCGGTTAAGTGTAAATATTTTTGCAGTTATTGTTTTTCTATTTCCCTTACAGGGACTGGGTCAGTCAGAGTTCAAGGAAAATCTTGATAAATATGAATTGAACAGGGAATCAGGTGACGGCTCGAACGGTTCCCCGTTTATTATTCCCGAGACCAGCGAAAAACTTCGTATTGATGCCATCCTTGATGAACCGGCATGGGCCAACGCGTTCACAACACGGCTTGAGTACGAGGTGCGGCCGGGTGAAAACATCCCCGCACCTGTTGCCACTCAAGTGTTTCTGACCTTTGATGATGAAAAACTCTACGCCGCTTTTATCTGCGAAGATAATAATCCTGAACAGATCCGTGCGTTCCTAAGCGATCGTGATAGAATTCATCATGATGACTGGGTAGGTATAGTGCTGGATACATTTAATGATCAGAGACGAAGTTTTATGCTCAGGGTTAATCCACTGGGTGTACAGGAAGATTTTATCGAATCCCAGTCCGGGACCAGCAGTTGGGATGCAATCTGGGAATCGGCAGGACAGATCACAAAAACGGGTTACCAGGTGGAATTTGCTGTTCCATTTAATCAGCTTCGTTTCCAGCGGACGGGACAGGTGCAGGTATGGGGATTCGACGCGGAAAGAAACTATCCCCGCAGTAATGAACATCGTATTGGCCTCTTTCCACGGGATCGAAATGAAAATTGTTACCTCTGCCAGGCGTTGAAGATCCAGGGGTTTAAGGATGTAAGTCCCGGCAAGAATATTGAAATCATACCAACACTGACTGGCATCAGGACAGACGAACGGGACACTATGCCGTCCGGCAATTTCGATACGATCACTGAAAATATTGAATTTGGAGTGACCGGCAGGTGGAGCTTTACTCCCAATCTGACCCTCAGCAGCACCTATAATCCGGATTTTAACCAGGTTGAGGCGGATGCCCTCCAACTGGATATCAACCAGCCTTTTGCCCTCTATTATTCGGAAAGGCGCCCATTTTTTACCGAGGGATCGGATTTTTTCAACACCCTCAAGGATGCTGTGCATACTCGAACAATCCGTCAACCGACCTGGGGCGCAAAAATCTCGGGAAAAGAGGGAAAACATACAATTGGTTGTTTTGTCGCGCAGGACACCCTGACCAACCTGGTTTTCCCCGGTAGCCAGTGGTCAAACAGTACCACTCTCGAGCAAAAATCTACAGCTTCGGTTCTTCGTTACAAGTACGACCTGGGCAGCCGATATACTATCGGAGCGATGTTAACCGACCGTGAAGGGGACGACTATTATAACCGTGTTGCCGGGATTGATACTGATTTTCGCGTCACTCGTACGAACCAGTTCCAGCTGCAGGTACTCCGTTCCAGCACAAGCTACCCTGAACAGGTAATTTCGGATTTCGCTCAGCCTGGCGATTCCTTTGATGATTATTACGTCGCTTTTGAATACGACCGTTACAGCCGCACTGAAGGTTGGTGGTTCGATTATGATTATGTCGGTGACGATTTCCGGGCTGACCTTGGATATATCCCGCGCGTAGGTTTCCGGAATTATGAAGGTGGCTTTCTGAAATTCTGGAATCCCGATCAGGACGACTGGTTTTCAAACATGTATGCCGGGCTTGAAGTAAATTATTTCGAGGATATCAGCGGAATGCCACTCGACAGGGGATTTTCGGTTTACCACTATTACAGCGGATTTGCTCAATCCTGGACATATTTCAGGTATTATCAATACCTGGAAAACTACAATGGTGAGGAATTTAACCTCTCCTCGTTTTCTGCAGAGGGTGGAATCCGTCCAAATGCCAATACCCGGATGAACCTCTACCTGTTTTTCGGTGACAGGATCGATTATTCAAACACCCGCGAAGGTGAACGGTTCCGAATCAGTCCATATTTCACTGCAAGAATTGGCAGGCATTTGTACGTCACATTCGATTATGGCTATGAACATCTTGATGTAGAAGCAGGCAGGCTTTTTACAGTTAACACACAGGAATTTTCGGCTGTCTACCAGTTTAATATCCGGATGTTCTTCCGTGCGATTGTTCAGCATAGCGTCTATAACCGTACCCCCGATCTCTATACTTTTGATATCGACAGGAAGTACCAGGGTCTGTTCACCCAGTTCCTCTTCTCCTACAAAATCAATCCGCCGACGGTTCTTTTCCTGGGATATAGCGACAATTCAATGGGTACAACTGAATACGAACTTACCCAGGCCAACCGGACGGTATTTATGAAACTGGGGTATTCATGGAGTTTGTAGGATACTAGCTACTAGACAAAGGTTTACTTCTTCTCCACCTTCCAGATTGAATTGGTGAACCAGTGTTTCGAATCATACAGGCGGTGAATTATCCGGTAGCCGGTTGAGTTGGCAAGGTCTTCAATATCGGACTCGAGGTATTTATAAGAGTATTCAGTATGGATGGGTTCGAATGGCTCAAAATCGAATGACTGGCTTAGTTCGCTGATAATAACGGTCTGGCGTTCAAGGCTTACCAGGTAACTTTCCACTGCCCCGGAAAAGACATCATAGGTAGAGTAGTGGCGGAACTTGGACAGATCAAAATTGCCACCCAGTTCATTATTAATACGGACTAACAGGTTCAGGTTAAAATCCCGTGTTACACCCTTGGAATCGTTGTAAGCCCTGTCCATAACATCAATGTCTTTTTTCAGGTCAAATCCGATGATTACCAGGTCACCCGGATTAAGCACGTTCCACAGTTCACGTAAAAATGTCCGGGCGTCGGCTTTGGTAAAATTACCTATATTCGATCCCATAAATAGAATTACGTTACGCTCACGGGACACCTGTGTCAGCCAGCGGATACTCTCAAAATACTCCGCAATGATGCCGTGTATTTCAAGTTCTTCGAACTCCTTCTCCATCGATTCAGCGAGGATACGCATTGCTGCTTCCGAAATATCAACCGGCATATAACGGAAATCGCATTTATCCTCGAGAAACTGGTGAATCAGGATTTTGGTCTTGTGCCCATCGCCCGCTCCAAGTTCAACCAGGTTAAACCGGCTGCCCTGGAGAAGTGAACTGATCATGGATTTATGGTACTCGAGAATTTCCCGTTCGCAACTTGTGGGGTAATATTCTTCCAGTTCCGTTATTTTCTGGAAGATCCGGCTTCCCTCATCATCATAAAAGTATCTCGAAAATAATCTTTTCCTGGATTCTGATAACCCATGAAGGACATCCAGGGCAAAATCCCGGTTGGGGGTTCGAACGTTTTCCAGGTCCTTTGCATCGAGGGTTTTTATTTTTACGGGCACAATATTACTCCCTATCCATCTTCCGCCAGTCGAATGCCGTTAAACACCCAACGTTTGTCAGGCGGGAAAAAGTTTCTATAGGTAGAACGAATATGATTTCGGGGAGTAGCGACAGATCCCCCACGCAGAACCATCTGCCCCGACATAAACTTGCCGTTGTACTCACCGAGGGCGGTTAACTCGTTACGATACCCGGGATATGGCAGGTATGAGCTTTGTGTCCACTCCCATAACGTTCCCAGCATCTGGACTGGTCGATCTCCGGCAACAGGTTCCGGGTATAATGGGTGGTATATCTTGTCGTCAGCAAACATACCGTCAGTCGACTTCACATTCGAAATCCTTGCCGCAGTTTCCCACTCGAACTCTGTGGGCAACCGTTTCCCAGCCCAGGTAGCGAACGCGTCAGCTTCATACTGGCTTATGTGGCAGACAGGTTCATTTGGATTCAAATTTTTCAGACCATGTAGGGTGAATATTTTCCAATCACCATCGATCTTTTGCCAGTAAAGTGGGGTTTCCCATTTTTCACGGTTGGCGACAGCCCAGCCGTCAGATAACCAAAACAACGGATTCCGGTAACCACCGTCGTTGATAAACTCAAGGTATTCACTGTTTGATACCAGCCGGTTCGAGAGTTTAAAACGGTTCAGCCAGACCTTGTGAAACGGCAGCTCATTGTCAAAACAGAATTCATTTCCTTCGTGGCCAATTGAGTACAATCCTTCGTCATACTCGAACCATTTGAGCTCGCCCGGTTCATGTTTTGGTAAAGCACCAATATTTTTATAAACCGGGTTTAGAGGATTTATGCCGAAATTGTACTTGATATCATAATAAAGCAGTTCCTGGTGCTGCTGTTCGTGGTTTAAACCGATGATAAAAGAGCTGCTTAATTCAGCGATACCATTATCATCAACTGATTCCAGCAGCGTTTCTATCTTTTCGTCAATAATTCTCCTGTAATCATAAACTTCTTCCACCGTCGGTCTCGACAGGTGTCCTCTCGAAAACCGTTGCCATTGCGGACCTACGGCGTTGTAATAGGAATTGAACAGGTAGTTATAAAGTTGATGGACGGGCTTATACCCTTTTTCAAATCCCTGGAGGATAAAAGTTTCAAAAAACCAGGTAGTATGAGCGAGATGCCACTTGGGTGGACTGACATCCTCTATTGCCTGAACAACATAGTCTTCAGTCTCCAGGTTTTTACATATCAACTCAGTTGCGGCTCGTATATCCCTGTATTGTTTTATCAAGCCTTCACGATCCATAATGGTATTCTTTTATTTATTGAAATTATTAAATAATAGTTATCTCAGATCAAAGTACAATGGAGAATTATCTTTTGGAATCATTATTAATCAACTGATGAAAAAAAACAGAGTGAAAAATTCGAGAGTATTCTGGCAATTCTTTTGATGCTTCCGAATGTGGCTACCATATCCTGGAATTTAGTTTATTCCCCGGCTTTAATTTCCATCGCCCTGGTTATCGGGATGCGGTAGATTTTGGCGTCCTTGTCGAGGACGGCATAGGAATTGAGGGTGTTGGATTCACGGGTGCGGGTTTCAATCAGTTCCAGCGGGGGTGTACTGAGTACCTGTTTATAGTAGAGCCGTTCACGATCAATCAGTTGGGATTCATTATAACTGACGATGGAGATACCTATCACCAGTAACAGTAATCCAACCAGCCCGACGGCTTTGTAAAGGGGGAAGTTTTTTTTATCAGTGTTTTCCATGATGATAAACTATATAAATTTTATATGCCCCTGTTAGCTTGCTAACAGGGTTTATTTGCTCCAGGGATACGGTGATCCCGGGCTACCTAAATATTCTCAAACTTAATCGATTCTTCGAGTTTTGGATCGTTGAATGTGACCAGCGCGTTCCGTGACATTCCTCGCCAGAACAGATAGAGGAACACCCCACCCATCCCCATCATCGTTGTTAAATCCATCCATGACGGCATCGCCGAATCCGGGTGGAGTACAGGCATCACGTTCCAGTAAAGGTCAAGCCAGTGCATTACAAGCAGGAAAATGGCAAAGAACCTGAGAGCCCCAAGGTTACGTTTTACATGCCTGCTCATCAACAAGATAAATGGGATAACAAAATGACCTAACGGGAGAATCAGTGAAACAGCCTTCCAGCTTCCCGCCCAGCGATTATGATAATATATCGTCTCTTCAGGAATATTGGCGTACCAGATCAGCAGGTACTGGCTGAAAGCGAAATACGCCCAGACAATAATAAAGGCGAACATCAGCTTGCCGATGTCGTGGTAATGCTCTGTTGAGATTACCTTGTCCAGCACACCTTTATTACGCAGGCTGACAGTCACAACAGCCAGGAACGCCATGACCGACATCAGTCCACCGGCGAAATAGTAGAGACCATAAATAGTCGAGTACCATGCCGGGAAGAGTGACATCATCCAGTCGAACCCGGCAAAGGTAACCGTAAACGCAAAAGCTATAATTCCGGGGGCGCTGATGACCTTAAACTTTTTCAGATGGTCAGGCTGGAAACCGTCCCGGTCTTGTTTTATCGATAAACGCCAGAGTGAAACTGCCAGTAAAGTCCAGACGGCGAAGTAAACAATCGTACGTATGACAAAGAATGGAACATTAAGATATCCTTTTTTCGCCATCACCAGGTCAACATGTGCCTGGTGTGCATGGTCATCATGACCAGGACCATGATGTTCATCGTCAGCTACACCGTGGTCGTCGTGGGTATCGTGTTCGACATTTTCAGCTGCGTATGCAGCGTTTGGTTCTACCAGTATTTGTGAATGGCTGTCGTCACTATGTGGTTCACCGATGTTTACCCATTCGTATAGATCACCCATCCCGAGGAAAACAGGGATTACGAATATCACCATGTACGGCAGAACCCGCATCACGTTCTCGGCTATCCTGCGAACTACAACACTCCATTTTGCCCCGACCATGTGATGAAGCATTACGAAAAACAGTCCGCCGAATCCAAGCGATACCCAGAAGACAAAGGAAGTAAGCCAGGAAAACAGGAACTGGTCTTTATCGATAAAATACCCGACAACCGAGAGAACCAACCCGATAACACCAACCACGAGGGCGATGTTTCCGAATTTACTGCTGTTTTTCAGCTTGTATGTGGTAGAGTCAAACTCCATTTTAACCTGGTATGTAAGTTCCTGTATCTTTTATAACTGAACAATTCGAGACCAATCGGTCTATTTCAGTTTTTCCTTAATCTCTTCCGGTAAATCGGAAAATTCAGCGTTCTGGCTGAGTTGTAATGCCCTTATATAATTTACAATCAGCCAACGGTCTTCCTCGATAATCTGGTCAGAATATTTCGGCATGTTACGGATGCCGTTGGTGATGATGTCATAAATCTGACCGTCCGGGTATTCCCTGATCTGGTCGGTATGGAAATTCGGGGGTACGATGTATCCACGGCTGATGATAGTTCCAGTACCATCGCCCAACTGTCCATGGCAGATAGAGCAATAGATATTATATCGTTCCCGTCCCCTTTCGAGCCCTTCCATCGTGTATTCAATTGGTGATTTTTCTATAAACTCACCGGTTCTGGGATCTTTCCCCTGCTGGTACAGGGGATCGTTTTTCATTCTTCCCTGCGCAACGGTTCCCTCAACAGGCATCCTCATCGTTGCGCCATCCTCGAAAAAACGACTTTCTGACTGCGGACGGTTTTTCGGCTGCTGGTCCATGTTCGGGTTAATATGGATCGGCGGTTCCTCCGATGGACGTCCCTGGCAGCCACAGAGCATCGCTGAGATTAACAGCAGGGCGACTAATGCAAAGGAAGCCCGTTTAGTCTTGATATTAAACCCGGTCATTTTTCCTCCAGCAATTCCACATTACTTCCGCCGATCTCGGACAGGAATTGTGAGGTTTTTTCTTTGTCAAAATTTGAATCATCCGATAAAATACTTATAAAGAATCCGTCATCGCTGAACTTGCCGAATCGATCTGAATGGAACACGGGATGGAAAAATTTAACATTTATCAAACCCAGCATTCCGAAAACCGAAAAGATAACGCTGAATAAAACACCAAGCGCGAAGGTTACCGGGAAAAACGCCTGGTAACTGAAAAATTCTTTCCCGGCGATAACCAGCTTGTAGTCAACTGCGCTCATCCACCACTGCATCAGCAGTCCACCTGATACACCGGTTAATGCCGCCATTGACACGATCCACCCCAAGGGGCTGCGTTTTTCTCCCATCGCCCCGTCCATACCGTGGATAGGGAATGGACTATGGACATCCCAGCTTTTATACCCGGCGTCACGAACTTTTTCCGCTGCCTTCAAGATCTCTTCAGGGCTGGAAAATTCCGCCAGGACACCATCTACTTTTATCTTCTGGTTACTCATGATTCCACCCCGCCTGTTGAAGGTGAGGCTTTATTATCTCCATGATTGCCATGATAGTGAGGATCAGCCTGGGGCAATACCCCCTTTACCTCGGACATTGCCATGATCGGGAGGAACCGCAGGAAAAGAAGGAATAATGTCAGGAACAGCCCGAAACTGCCGATAAACGTCAGTAAATCTACCCAGGTCGGCTTGTAATAATCCCAGCTCGAGGGCAGGTAATCAGCATGAAGCGACATGACAATCACAAACCGTTCGAACCACATCCCGATATTTGTAAAGATTGATAGAGCGAACAAAACAGGAATTGATCGTCGCATTTTTCTGAACCAGAACAACTGTGGGATCAGGACATTACAACTAACCATTATCCAGTAAGCCCAGGCATATGGGCCAAACGCCCGGTTGATAAACGCAAACCGTTCGTAATCGTTCCCACTGTACCAGGCGATGAAAAATTCCATGCTGTACGCGTATCCGACCATCATCCCCGTGACCATCATGATCTTGGCCATCTTTTCAAGGGTGTCGGTGGTTATATAATTCGTAATTCCAGGATGGACTATCCTCGCCAGTATCGCAAGGCTCATCACCATGGCGAAACCGGAGAATATCGCTCCTGCAACGAAATATGGCGGGAATATGGTCGTGTGCCATCCGGGTATAATACTTGTCGCGAAGTCTGTCGATACCACACTATGTACTGACAATACCAGCGGTGTTGAAATTCCTGCCAGGAGCAGGTAGGCTACTTCATAATGTTTCCACTGGCGGTTGCCACCACGCCAGCCAAGGGACAGGATTCCGAAAACAACCTTTTTAACCTTACTGACAGCACGGTCACGGTAGGTCGCCAGGTCGGGAATCATACCCGTATACCAGAACAGAGCTGAAGCGGTGAAGTAAGTACCGACGGCAAAAACGTCCCAAAGCAACGGGCTTCGGAAATTCGGCCAGATATCCATCTGGTTCGGTAATGGGAACATGAAATACGCTATCCAGATACGACCAACATGGATTCCCGGAAATATTCCCGCGCAGATAACAGCAAAAATGGTCATCGCCTCGGCGAAACGATTGATAGACGTACGCCATTTCTGCCTGAAGAGAAACAGGATTGCCGATATCAGCGTACCCGCGTGACCAATTCCGACCCAGAAGACGAAGTTGACAATCGCCCAGCCCCATCCCACGGGAATATTGATACCCCAGACACCGGTTCCTTCCCAGACAAGGTACCCGATCATCACTAGAAAGTTCAGGGCGAGCATGCCGCTCACCAGGAAGACAATCCACCACCAGATGGGTGTCTTCTTCAGCGGTGTTTCGGATATCTGGCTGATATCCTCCGTAACCTTGTTAAATGAAGGTTTACCAAGAACCAGCGGTGGTTCCTCAACAACAATACCGGTATTTTTGGTCGTTGTACTCACAATATCAAGATCTCATTATTCTTTCAGGGCAGGATTCGGATTTCGTAACCTGGCCTGGTAAGAGGTCCTTGGACGGAAATTAAATTCCGCCAGCATTTCGTATGTTCTATCTGCCTGTTTTGCCTTGACAATCTCGCTGTTCTTATCAAGAATATTTCCAAAATGTATCGCTTCAACGGGGCAAGACTGCTGGCAGGCTGTCTTTACCTCACCGTCACGCAACTGACGTCCTTCAAGCTTGGCGGTACGTTTAGCTCGGTTAAGCCGCTGCAGGCAATAGGTGCATTTTTCCATCACACCACGTGACCTGACGGTAACGTCAGGATTTTGCGCCATCTTTATCAACTCGGGGAACTTGTTTGTATAATTGAAGAAATTAAACCGCCTGACCTTGTAAGCGCAGTTGTTGGAGCAGTAACGAGTTCCGATACAACGGTTATAGGTCATCAGGTTAATTCCCTCTGCGTCATGAACTGTGGCCGCCACCGGGCAGACCTGTTCACAAGGTGCCATCTCGCAGTGATGGCATGCCACCGGTTGGAATCCAACCTGTGGATTTTCCTCGCTGCCGCCAAAATAACGGTCGAGACGCATCCAGTGCATCTCACGGCCGTAATCCGCGTTTTCCTTGCCGACAATAGGGATGTTGTTTTCACTCTGGCAGGCTACAATGCAGGCACCACAACCGATACAGGCGTTGAGGTCAATGGACATTCCCCACTGGTAACCCTTGTCGTACTTATGTTCGTTCCATAAACTCTGCAAATCAGGAACATGAACAGCATGACCGGCAAATTTCGGATCGTGACGGTAATGCTCGAGGGTACCTTCACGGATCAGGGGACGTCCCTCCATGCTGCCGTGATTCTGGGTTGACGCCAATGTATGTTTTTTCTTCAAAGGAGTGATTTTCACGCCGGAAGCAAAGTGCATGTTATCAAGCGTGCGGATACTTTCAACAGCAAATCCTACCCCGTCAGCTACCCTGCCAAACTCTTTTTGACCATAACCCAGTGGAAGAGTTATTACATCGTCCGTATGACCTGGAATTACAAAGATCGGAATCTCAAGGCTTTTGCCGTTCAGAGCAATGGAAATAAGATCACCGTTTTTCAAGTCATGATTTTTAGCTGTGTTTGTACTCATCAGGGCGGCATTATCCCACACCAGTTTGGTCAAGGGATCAGGTAGCTCCTGCATCCAGCCGTTATTCCCGAAGCGGCCATCATAAACGCTGTAATCCGCGATGAAGATAACCTCTGTTCCTTCTCCACGATCGGGGGAATATTTATCGATATATCCTGCTACTTCATTTTCACGTATTCTGAAACTTTCAAATCGAGGAGACCGATTTTCAAGGATGCCATCATGGAGAACTTTCTCCCATCCACTCTCGAATGGAACACCCTTAACCAGTCCTGCCCAGGTTTCCCTGACTAGCTCATATCCCGGTTTAAATTCGCCTGTAACAACCAGGTTAAGCAGTTCGATCTCACTCTTCCCGTAGAACAAGGGTTCGATCATCGGCTGGACAACACTCACGGTACCGTCAGCTGCACGGCAATCACCCCATGATTCCAGGTAGTGGGTACGGTTAATATGCCAGCCGCAAACTTTTGCTGTCTGGTTTTTTTGGTGTCCGAGGTGGATTGCGTTTTTTACTTTGCTTAATGCCGTTGTTAAATCAACATCAGCTGGTGCGTTGGAAACAGGATCACCACCGATAATGAACAGGGTAGAAATTTTTCCGCCATCCATATCCTTCACAAGGCTGGCAAAAGACTTCCGGTCAGACACCTGGATATCATTACCGGAAACAAATTTCAGAGTTTTCCCGGTATTACCCAGCGCATGATTGATCGTTGTTATCAGGGCATGAACTGCAGGGTCCTGTCTACGACCGGCAACAACAAGCGATTCACCCAGGTTTTTCACCAGGTCACCGGCGATTGCCTTCATCCAGTCACGGTTGCAGCTATTCGTCTTCAGCCTCTTGTATCCCCGCAGTGCCGGAACTTTTAATCCTAATGCTTCCAGCTCTTCACCAATCCCTATGGCGAATTCGAGAATGTGTTTGGACGGAACACGGAAACGGTGATCTGCCATTGCGCCGGTGATTGAATAACCCGGTTCGGCAACATAAAGACGGTTCATGGAGTCGGTAGGACTGCTGACCTTCCGTCCCCGGGCAAAACCGAGGGCATTGCTGACATTTTCACTGTCCGTGGCTAATGGATCAGCGTCAAGAGCGACAATAACCTTCGCCTTTTCGAAACTGTGGACCGGGCTTAAGCTCTTGCCGGTCGCCAGTTCTATGCCATGATAAATGTTTTCGTCACTGACACTATCGAAAACGACCCACTGTATTTTGGGATACTTCCGGGAAATTTCTTTTTTCAGGCGAGCTAAAGTTGGCGATGTACTCTCTTCGCAAAGCACCGCCAGTCCCTCACCGCCATTGCCGTCATATTCAGTTTTTATTTCATTCCATGAGGTCACAAACTCGTTGAAGGAAGAGACTTCGTTGTTGTGCCTGGTCTCCTTGGACCTGTCAGGATCATACAGGTTTAGAATCGACGATTGGATAAACGAATTGCTCTTACCCTTGGTTGACGGATGAAGATCGTTACCCTCAATTTTTATCGGTCGGCCCTCGACGGATGTTACAATTACTCCATAGGCCGAAGTGCTGAAAGGCATTGTAGTGGCATAATACTCAGGTTCACCCAGTACCAGTTTTTCCGGGGCGTCAACATAGGGGACAATCTTTTCAACGGGACGTCTGCAGCCGGTAAATCCAGCCAGAGCAAGCGAAGCACCCATTACCGAGAGAAAAGACCTGCGTGACAGGTTGATCTCCTTTTTGTCACCATCATCCGGGAACTCCGAGTCGGCAAACTTACGATACTCAGGATCATCGTGGAGCTGCTGCAGGCTGCGCCACCAGTTGATGTCCATTTGTTCTTTTTTATTGTCTAACGATGACATGCGCTGCAATCCTCTGGAGGATTAATTTTCTTCTCCTCCATGAAGTCTTTAACCCACTCTTCATGACCTTCGGGTTCTACCCAGTACATGTTTGTCACCTGGGATGGTGGACGAATATTATCCGCCGGATTACGATGGCAATCAAGGCACCATCCCATACTCAACGGTTCCACCTGCTGGACAACTTCCATCATCGCAACATTGCCATGGCATTTAATACAGGCAACACCAGCCCTGAGGTGAAGTGAATGATCAAAGTAGGCGTACTCTGGAAGTTTGTGAACACGAACCCATTCTATCGGTTGTTTTTCGGCCCAGCTTTGGCGAACCGGATCAAGTGATTCCTTGTCAAGCCCTACCAGGGTGTGACAGTTCATACAAACCTTGGTCGAAGGAACGTTCGAATGACGAGATTCCTCCACCTGGTAGTGGCAGTATCGACAGTCCATCCCAAGTTCACCCGCATGAAGTTTATGGCTGTAATCGACAGGTTGAATCGGACGATATCCTGCATCGGTAAATTTCGGTGAGCCGTAATACCAGAAAAAGAATACGGCAAACGTAATAAAGAGAATAAAAGAGACAAGGATAATAACCGGGATACGGTTTGCGGCTCTGGTAAAAATCTGGGCCAAAGATAATTCCCTGTATTAATGAATAATCGGAAAATCTACCACATTGATTTCAGATCAGCAACCAAATTACTCGCTTCGAGAATAAAAATCATTTAGAATCGGAGTTTAAAAAGATCAAATTCCACGGGATTATAATTTCAAGATCCTGAATATAGAGAGGGGTGGTTTGGCCTGCTCAAGAGCCATTCCTGCCTCCCTGTTAAAAACGACTTAAAATAGCCTTGACTCCGGTTCTGAATTTGATTAAATAATTTATGATCTTTTTTTCAGAAATCAAGAGGACGGAGAGATGATTTTCTCCAAAGGTACAGGATACGCTCTGAGAGCGTTGATATTCCTTGCAGAGCACCAGGGAAAGGGTGCGTTCCTTGCTGGCGACGTTGCTGCGGAGGCAAATATCCCAAAACCGACTGTGTCGAAGATCCTGAACCGTTTAGCTTCCACAAAACTCATTAGTTCAGTCTCCGGTCCTAAGGGTGGTTTCTGGATGGAAAAAGATCCGGGTGAAATCAACCTGAAGACGGTTTATTACATTTTCGAACCATCCAGTTCCCTGGGAGAATGTCTCCTTGGACATGGTGAATGCCCTGGAAAACAATACTGCCAACTTCACATCAGGTGGCTGAAATCGCAGAAGGTAATCGATAAATTTCTGCAGGAGACTACAATTGCTGATATCAGCCCGATGGAGACCGGTTTAAGGCCGGAAGATTTTTACGAGAATCTGTAAGAGAATTATGTAACACAGGGCAGGTTTCCTTACTATTAAAGCGTGGACATTTCAAGGAACGGGTGGGATAACCTGAACCGGGGATAACGATCCTGGAAACAGTTCAAAAAAAGAAAACTGATTCTAAAATTACCTGCGCGCACTGCGGGCTTGACTGCCGAGACGATTCAATTTCGATCGGCGACAAGGTGTTCTGCTGCCATGGATGCCAAAAGGTCTATGAGCTTCTCCATGTAAACGAGATGTGCACGTATTATAACCTGGCTGATCAACCCGGAATTAAGCCCTCCATTGATAATCCCGAACTAAAGCACGGATATCTCGATGATGAAGAGATTAGAAATCAGCTCATCGAGTTTTCCGACTCCGGGATTTCAAAGGTTACGTTTACAATACCTTCAATTCACTGCGCCTCATGCATCTGGCTGCTGGAACAATTGAACAGGTTCAATACAGCAATTTCCAGTTCCAGGGTAGATTTTGTCCGAAAAGAGGTCACAATAACCTTCAGGGACGAAAATATTTCCCTTCGTGAACTGGTTGAACTTTTGGTTTCGTTGGGTTACGAACCGGATATTCGCCTCGAAGATATAAACAAGGAAAAAAGAGCAGACGACCGCAAACGTCTCTACATGCAGATAGGAGTAGCCGGGTTCGCGTTCGGGAATATTATGCTGCTTAGTTTCCCGGAATACCTGGCACGGGGTGGAGATGTTGTTAATCCAACATTAAGAACGGTATTTACCTGGCTGAACCTGGTACTTGTTTTACCGGTGGTGTTTTTCAGTGGTCGTGACTACCTGGTTGGTGCCTGGAAGGGACTGGTCAACAAAATAATCAATCTGGACGTCCCAATTTCACTTGGTATCCTGGCCCTATTTGGCAGAAGTCTATACGAAGTGGCTTCCGGTGTCGGTCCCGGTTATTTTGATTCTCTTTCCGGGCTGATCTTTCTCCTGCTGATTGGTAAGTTATTCCAGGCTAAAACATATGAGACTCTTTCCTTCGAGAGGGATTACACCTCCTACTTCCCGATTGCTGTAATCCGGAAAGAAAATTCTGGTGAAAGAAGTGTGCCGGTGATCTCCCTGAAACAGGGAGACCGGATCATAATCCGGAACCAGGAATTGATCCCTGCTGACGCTGTGATCATGGATGGAGCGGGCAATATTGACTACAGTTTTGTCACTGGTGAGTCACAACCGGTAGGCAAAGAGTGCGGTGATGTTGTTTATGCGGGTGGACGTCAATTCGGGGAAGCGATTGAGTTGGAAGTAATCGAGGAAGTCTCGCGCAGTTACCTGACCCGGCTCTGGAATCACGACAGTTTCACCTCCTCTGAAAATGTGGGTATGGCAAACCTCGCAAACAGGATAAGTAAATATTTCGTTGCCGCGGTTCTGCTGATTGCCACGGGTGCGTTTTCCTGGCACCTGTTGTACGATGCCTCACTTGCATTCCAGGTACTGACAGCCGTTTTGATAGTCGCTTGTCCATGTGCCCTGGCGCTTGCTGCACCGTTCACCCTGGGAACCGCGATGCGGATTATGGGACGTAACCGGTTCTATCTCAAGAACAGCGACGTGATAGAGAGATTAGCCGGAATAAACCATATAGTATTCGATAAAACAGGAACCCTTACCCATTCACAAGGATCTGAAATCACATGGCATGGAGATCAGCTGAGTGACGAGGATAATCATAGAATTAAATCATTGATTCGCAACTCCACACACCCTGTCAGTGCAAGGCTGTTTGCGCAAATCAATGCCGGTTCCTCATTGCCTGTGTCAGGATTTAATGAGACTGCGGGAAGAGGAATTGAAGGGTATGTTGACGGAGTCGAGGTACGTATTGGTTCAAACGAATTTTTTCGTGCTGAGGTTGGAACAAACGTGGTGAGTAAAACGAAAGTCAAAAAACTTCCAGGTACATTTGTTGAAATAGACGGAGAATTAAAAGGTCACTTTCTCTTTAATACAATGTTGCGTCAAGGCGTTACAGGCTTAATCGGCAGGTTGAGGAAGCGGCTGAATTTGTCTCTTCTGTCGGGCGACACCGACCGTGACAAAACAATGCTGGATGAAGTATTTGTTGAAAATGAAAAGATGAGTTTCAGGCAATCGCCTGAAGATAAGCTGGTATATGTTTCAGAATTGAAAAAAACAGGTGACAAGGTCCTGATGCTTGGTGACGGCCTCAATGATGCCGGTGCTTTAAAAGAAAGCGAAGTCGGCATTGCCTTGACAGATGACGTAACCTCATTTTCTCCGGCATGCGATGCTCTATTGGAAGTTGATGCGCTAACCGAGCTCGATACTTTCATAAAATTCGCTCGCGTAAGTGTGGGAATAATCATCGCCGGGTTTGTATTATCGTTCCTTTATAATATTATCGGATTGGGATTCGCGGTAACGGGGAACCTGTCACCACTGGTAAGTGCAGTATTGATGCCGCTGAGTTCCATCACGGTTGTAGCATTCGCGACTTTTTCAACCAGGTTGAAAGCGCAATCATTGGGAATCAAATAGTGAATGTAATCATAATATTAATTGGCGCCAGCCTGCTGGTAGCCGGGAGTTTCCTGGCAGCGTTCCTGTGGGCGGTGCGTAGCGGGCAGTATGATGATAAATATACCCCGTCAGTAAGAATACTGTTTGACGATATAGAAGACAAAAAAACTCAAAAATAGAAGCAGTTGTTTCAGGGAGAGAAAAATGGCCGGTAATGTGGAAACTTTCCATTACGATAACCGGATAGTCAAAATGTTCCTCATCGCGAGCCTGGTGTTCGCGGTGATAGGCATGCTTGTGGGATTGGTTCTTGCGATTCAGCTCTTTTTCCCGGCACTAAACCTGGGATTAAGCTTTACAACATTTGGACGTATCCGCCCGGTTCACACAAACGCGGTGATTTTCGCTTTCGTTGGGAACGTTATATTTATGGGAATATATCATTCCCTGCCTAGATTGCTAAAAACACCCATGTTCAGCCGAGCACTTGGCCTGATCCATTTCTGGGGCTGGCAGGCAATAATTCTGTCAGCGGCAATTACTATTCCCCTGGGTATGACAACCACCAAGGAATACGCTGAACTGGAATGGCCGATCGATATTGCGATTGCCCTTGTATGGGTCATTTTTGGAATCAATATGTTTGCCACCATTGCCAGGCGACGAGAGAAACATCTCTATGTTGCGATATGGTTCTATATATCGACGGTTCTGACTGTCGCAGTTCTCCATATTGTTAATTCCTTCGAAATACCGGTCAGCTTCCTTAAGAGTTATTCCCTGTATGCGGGTGTCCAGGATGCTTTGGTTCAATGGTGGTATGGGCATAACGCAGTTGCCTTTTTCCTGACAACTCCCTACCTGGGATTGATGTATTATTACCTACCGAAGGCAGCGAATCGTCCGATTTATTCGTACAGGTTGTCGATTATACATTTCTGGGCGTTGATATTTATCTATATCTGGGCTGGACCGCATCACCTGCTATATTCCGCTGTCCCGGACTGGGCTCAGTCATTGGGAATGGTCTTCTCCCTGATGCTGATTGCGCCATCGTGGGGTGGTATGCTTAACGGGCTGCTGACACTTCGCGGTGCATGGGACAAAGTTCGTGAAGATCCTGTACTCAAGTTCCTTGTTGTGGGAGTGACTGCTTATGGTATGGCAACAATCGAAGGACCAACCCTGGCAATCAAATCAGTGAACGCACTCAGCCACTTTACTGACTGGACCGTTGCCCACGTACATGTAGGAGCACTTGGCTGGAACGGTATGTTGTCATTCGGAATTTTCTACTGGATTGTACCCAAACTCTGGAATACCAAACTCTGGTCGAAAAAGCTTGCCAATTTCCATTTCTGGCTGGGAACGTTGGGAATTCTTTTCTATGTAATTCCTCTTTACTGGGCTGGATTTACACAGAGCCTGATGTGGAAGCAGTTCTCACCTGATGGTTTCCTTTTATATCCCAATTTCCTGGAAACTGTCCTCCAGATTGTACCCATGTATCATGTCCGTGCAGTCGGTGGTGGAATGTTCCTCATCGGCTTTATAATCATGATTGTCAACCTGGTAGCAACTGCGAAACAGGGAGAATTTGTTCCTGAGAATGAAGCAAAAGCTGCGCCACTTGACAAGAAACCTAATGACGGCAAAGAATACTGGCACCGCTGGATTGAAAGTCGTCCATTCAAATTTTCTGTAATTGCCCTGATTGCAGTGTTGATTGGTGGTATCATTGAAATTATCCCGATGTATGTGATAAAGTCCAATGTTCCTTCAATAGCAACAGTTAAACCTTATACCCCTCTCGAAGTGGAGGGCCGCGACATCTATATGCGTGAAGGATGCCTTGCCTGCCACTCACAACAGGTACGGCCGTTCCGTAGTGAAACTGAACGATATGGTGAATACTCCAAGGCGGGAGAATATGTTCACGACCACCCGTTTTTATGGGGATCAAAACGGACAGGACCAGATCTGCACAGGGTAGGCGGAAAATATCCCGACGCCTGGCATTACAGCCATATGCTGGAACCCACATCCATGTCACCCGGATCATTAATGCCCGTATATCCATGGTTGATAGAGGATGATCTCGATGTTTCGCTGCTTGAAAAGAAAATAAAAGCCCTGCGGAAGGTGGGTGTCCCGTATCCCGAGGGGTATGAAGAACAGGCGCTGGAAGAACTTCATGAACAGGCAAAACTCATTAGCCAGAACCTGAAAGATTCAGGAATCGATTGTCCCCCGGAGAAGGAGATTGTCGCCTTGATTGCTTATCTCCAGCGTCTCGGACAGGACATCAAAGTAGCGCAAAAGTAAGGGAGGATAACCAATGCTGAGCCAGATGTTACAATCAATCACCGGGCTTGGAGGTTATACGACCTTCAGCACGATAATATTTTTCCTGGTATTCCTGGCGGTGAGTTACCGAGCATTTCGCCTGGATAAGGGACATGTAAAATACATGAGCAGTATACCACTTGAATCTTCTGATCCCAGTTACAAAGAGGGAGAATAAAAAATGACCAGAGAAAAGGATAAACTTCTCGATCATGAATATGACGGAATTGGAGAACTTGATAACGATATGCCCAGGTGGTGGGTGTGGCTGTTTATCATCACAATTATCTTCTCCTTCTTTTACCTGATGCATTTTCACGTTTTCGGATTCGGAGATTCATCGCATGTTAAATACATGAAGGAAATCTACCCGGATTATGAGCCATTAGCGGGTGAAAATCCAGCGATGCTGGCGAATGTGTTCCCATCATATAAATCACCGTTTTATGTCCCCGGCGCTGATGTGATGCAGCAGGACCTGATGGGTGGTGGCGCAAAAATGGCAGCTGGTTTTATGCTGGCGGAAGAAGAAGCAATGGATATGGATGTCCAACAGATGCTGGCTGAAGCTGATATTGCAGCAGGACAAAAACTGTACGCCCAGTATTGTTTTACTTGTCACGGTTCAATAGGTGAAGGCGGAATCGGACCTAACCTGACCGATGAATACTGGATTCATGGCGGTAGTTTCCCCGAAGTGATCCATACTATTAAGAAAGGTGTTCCGGTTAAAGGTATGATTGCCTGGGAAACTCAGCTTAAGCCTGACCAGATTCTCCAGGTGGGTAGCTATGCCTACACCCTGATCGGTACCAATCCACCAAACGCCAAGGAACCGCAAGGAGATTTAATCGCCAGCGAATAATAAGGGGAGTTATTGTAAAGCCTGTGTGGTTACAATCGACATGAAGTGATAAGAGGTGTCGTTGCGAGGAAGCGTAGCGACGAAGCAATCTCGGTCCAAGTGGCTAATTAACTTTCGAGTTTGCTTTGTCGTTTCACTTTACGTCAGAAGTGCATAAACCTCGCAATGACGTCATTATTAATAACATTGTAAGAATTACATATAATGAATGATGTAGAACCCACAGGGGGAAACAGGGAAGGAGATACTGGCTCCAACCAGGAAACCTCTTTCCGTGACCGACTTGCTACTGTGGACGACAGTGGTAAACGAGCCTGGATATATCCCCGGAAACCAAAGGGTAGTTTTCATCGAGCACGGGCTGTAATCGCAGCCTTCCTGCTGGCGATTTTTTTCGCCGGACCATTTATCAATATTGGTGGTCATCCACTCCTGCTGTTAAATATCCTTAAACGTGAATTCGTCATTTTCGGTCAGCCGTTCTTTCCCCAGGACTTCCATCTCTTCGTCATCGCCATGGTGGCTTCGATTGTTTTTGTCCTCCTCTTTACCATCGTATATGGACGGTTATGGTGCGGATGGACATGCCCGCAGACAGTATTCATGGAACTTGTATTCCGTAAAGTCGAATACTTTATCGAGGGAGGACCGGGCAAACAGAAAGCATTGAACCGCAAAAACCTCGATAGCGAAAAGTTTCTAAAGAAGACAGTAAAACATTCTATCTTTTACCTTATATCGTTTATCGTCAGCAATACTTTTATGGCTTACCTGATTGGAAAGGAAGCGTTTTTTGTAAAAATATCCAGCTCGCCGTTTGAATCGCCCGGTCCATTTATAGCCGTTATTATATTCAGCCTTCTGTTCTATTTCATCTTTGCAAGGTTCCGTGAACAAGCATGTATCCTGGTGTGTCCATATGGCAGGATCCAGGGAGCGTTGCTTGATAAAAATTCTATTGTGGTAACCTACGACTGGCTTCGTGGTGAACCGAGGATCCCCCTGAAAAAAGCAAAAACTATTGATAATCCCGGAGATTGTATTGCCTGCTCAAATTGTGTAAAAGTCTGCCCTACAGGAATAGATGTCCGTAACGGTACCCAGCTTGAATGTATCAACTGCACAGCCTGTATGGATACCTGCGATAATGTTATGGACAAGGTTAAAAAACCACGTGGACTTATCAGGTACGCTTCACATAACAGCATCGAAAAGGGTGAAAAACTCAAGCTGGACATCAGGATGATCGGTTATACGATTGTCCTGGTTGGATTGATTGGATTGCTGAGCTTTATGCTGGTTAACCGTAGCCAGACAGAGACAACCATCCTCAGGACACCCGGAATGTTGTATCACGTGATGGATGATGGTAATATCCGAAACCTTTATTCGCTGAAAATCGTGAATAAAACATATGATACTGTCCAGCTTGACCTCAAGATTATAAAACCCGAAGGTGGCAGGGTCGAGATGGTTGGCGAAGCCCCTGAAATCAGGGCAAAGGCTGTCTACGAGGGAGCTTGTTTTATCATACTTCCTCTGGAAACTGTAACAAAAGTTAAAACAAAGGTAAAACTCGAGGTCTATTCCGAAGGAGATAAACTGGAGAATATTTCGACATCCTTCCTGGGGCCGCAGAAATAAAATTTTGATTGAAGATTATTATGAGTGATTCTGAAGACAAAAAATCCTTTAAATACCTTGCCTGGCCGGTGGGATTAACTGCTTTTATTATCCTGTTTGTACTTGCCCTGCTGGTTACGACATTGATCACCTCGCTCCAGCGTACCGACCTGGTGACAAAGCGATACTACGCTGAGGGTCTTGATTACGAGGAGCAGCAGGAGAGGATAAAACGAGCCGGTCTGCCGGAGAACAAGATCGATATAAGATTGCGGACGAGGGAAAACAGACTTGACTTGCAGTTCCCGTCAAATGTAAATCCCGATTCGGTAAGCGGTAGTATCAAATTATACCGTCCGTCGCTTGCGGCACTTGATCGTGATTTCAAAATTTCATTGGATAGCAGCCGTAATCAGTCTATTGATCTAGAAAGAATATCCAGGGGATACTGGAAAATAAAAATTCTCTGGAACAGCAGGGGTGAAGATTTTTACACTGAAGAGACGCTAGTGTTGCAGTAATATAGTGATACTAACAGATATGATAGCAAAAAGTGTCGTCCCCGACATGATCGGGACCAAAACGAACCGAAGCTTGCGGTGTGCGAAGCACAGCCGTGAACAAAGTGTAGCTCGGTGAGGTTCACCCTCACCAATCCAGTGTCGTTGAGGTTTTTCTTTTAAAGAGATAAACAATGGAACTATGGACAGCATTCCTGATTGGATTAGCCGGATCACTGCATTGTATAGGAATGTGCGGACCGATTGTTCTGGCATTACCGGGACAGGGATTCACGAAGACCAGCTTCCTGGCCAGCAGGATTCTATATAATTCAGGCAGAATGGTATCATACATGATCCTGGGAATAGTATCCGGTCTGCTTGGTGCCGGGATACGGATGATCGGTTTCCAGCACTGGCTGTCCATCGGGCTGGGTGTACTGATTCTTCTGGCGGTTTTCCTTCCTCCGAAACGGTTATCAAAACTTTTCCCTGCAAAAGCCTGGAACGCGTTCGATCGCAAAATGAAAGAATTGTGGGGAAAACTATTTAAACGTCAATCCGTCTGGTCATTATTGATGATCGGATTCCTTAACGGATTCCTGCCATGCGGACTTGTGTATATGGCCATGGCTGGTGCGGCTGTCGCCACAACGATTCCAGGCAGTGTGGCTTTTATGGCTATGTTCGGGATCGGAACATTCCCCATAATGCTGGCTACATCTTACGCCGGAAACTTCATCAGCCTGAAACTCAGGAAGGCTATCTACAAACTTATCCCTGTCGGTGGAGTTATACTAGCTGCCCTCCTGATCCTCCGCGGTCTGTCCCTCGGTATCCCTTATGTCAGCCCTAAGATCACCATGGAAGAAAAAGATGGTGTTGAGGTAATAGACATTGAGTGTTGTCATTGAGTAGCCCGGGTTGCGCGTCAGCGAACCCGGGAATCAATTATATGCTCAGAGCATGCAAAACAGATGAGGTGTCGTCCCCAACTTGCCTGTCCACCAAAGCCTTGGCGAAGGTGGAATCGGGAACCGGAACGCAGTGTAGCTCGGTGACGTTTATCGTCACCAATCCAGTGTCATTAGTTTTTAGAGTATCTTTTGTTGGACGGGTTCCAAGAACCCGGCTTTTTTATCATTGATTGTCTGCTATATGGAGAGCCGGATTCAGGGGTATTCTGTCTACTCTCACTAATGTGTATTTGCCACAAAAAACTTCATATATTTAACCAGACAGCTAACAATTGTGTAAAACGGGAGAAATGCGATGAGAACGGTTCTGGTTGTAATGTTGATTATTTTAGTAATTCCTGCTGTTTTATTTGCCCAGTCTATAAAAATTGGATTAGGAGTTACGTGGACTCAAAAAACTACAATGACAATGCATTATGATTATTATTGGGGTTATCAATATTATATGTATGACGAGAAAAATTATATGAGGCTTTCTATGCCAATATGGTATAACTCGAACACAGTTATCGAACCGATTGTCAGTTTGTATCGTGTTCAAGTGGGAGATTATAACCAGACTTCTGCCGAGTTTGGATTACTTACTCGATATCATCCAATGAATAATCGTATTCCTTTTGTTGGATTCCAGTTTATTGTCGATGGTGTTGGCATGGGTGAAAAGAATCAGCGTATTACGCTTGGACCCCTGGCGGGTGGTGAATATTTTATTAATGATAATTTCAGTATCGGTGGAGAATTGCGATTGGATCTCTACCAGGAGGATCCATGGGATCATCCTAAGAGAAGAGTTTTTCTTTATAATACATATGGCGGGATTTCAACGCGATTTTATTTTAATTGAACTTGCGAAAACCGGGACTTGTCTGTTTTCGGTGTGACTATCGCATCCCGGAATAGTGTAGCCCGGGTTGCACGTCAGCGAACCCGGGAATATAAGTGCTGACAAAGCAGAAGAGGTGGCATCCCAGCATTGATCAGGGATCCAGTGTCGTTTGAATTGAAAGCTCAGGTAAGCCGGGTTCCCCGAATCTGGCTTATTTATTGATTGTCTGCTACATGGAGAGCCGGATTCTGGGCAATCCGGCCTACACTCTATCCCTGATGTATATTATTATATGATCATTGATAGGATAATCTATGCGACGAAAAGATAAACTTGTTACCGACGATATAATCATCCATGAGATCTTAACAAAGTCAAATGTCTGCAGGATAGCTTTAAACGATGGAGAATACCCCTGTATAGTTCCGCTCAATTACGGTTACCGTGATAATACCCTCTATATCCATTCAGCCCCGGCAGGTAAAAAAATCGGTCTTATCAGGAAGAACAATTCCGTTTCTTTCGAGATAGAGTATTTTACAGAGATAGAGAAACACGAAAAATCATGTAAATGGACGACAAAATACAGGTCAATAATTGGAAATGGAAAGATCGAAATCGTAGAAGATATCGAAGGAATCAAATCCGGGCTTGATGTCATCATGGAACACCATGGGAAATTTGACAATACTTACGATGAAAAATACCTTAAGAACATGGTAATACTGAAGCTCTCCATAAAAAACCTTACTGCAAAACAATCTGGAAACTGGGATTAACAGGTAGCCCGAATAGTCAGTCGGCTAACTGATATCCGGGATTACAATGGTAACAAATAAAAAGTGAGTTTGTTCTATTTCCCGGATTCGCTTGAGGCGCAATCCGGGCTACTCGTTTATTCATGTTTTTTAGAGGGTAATGGGTATGTACAAGTAAATTACAAACAGTTGCTCTTTCGCTTTGTCAACCAGGCAACCTCCTTTTTAAACCCACTGAGTAAACGCCAGCCAGGTAGCCCGGGATCAGCGTATCCCGGAATTATAATGGTAACAATTAGTTCGATTCGCTTGCCAACCCAACAACCTCCTTCTTAAATCCACTGAGGAAACGCCAGGCAACAAACCCGGTAATTACTTTTGCTGCGAAAAACCCAACAAAGAGTCCTTTCACACCAGCCAGAAGACCACCAATCCAGGCGAGTGGAAGCAACAGGAGAATAAACCTGAAGAAAAAGATGATAAAGGCGGTTTTTGGTCGCCGGATGCCATTAAAAACCGATCCTCCGACACTTGATAACGATTCCAGCATTAACCCTGCCAGGGCGACACGGAGGTAAAATACCAACGGTTCAATTACTGTGACTTCAGACGAGAACAACCTGGCTAGTGGACTAGCTGTGGTGGTTATCAACAGGTATATGAATGCTCCGGCTATTATCACGAACTGTTGCGCACGGTTAATCCCGATAATCAATCGGTCATATTTTTTCGCGCCCCAATGTTGGCCTGTATAGACCATCATTCCCGATGCCATGGCAATCGGGATCATCGCCGCGAACATCTCGATCCTTGTACCGGCGCCAAATGCAGCAACAGCTTCAGGACCATACGAGGCGACTAGCCTCGTCAACAATCCACTGGAGAGCGGAACCAGCAGGTGAATGATCGCTGCGTAAATTCCAACTTCCATCACATCCCGCCAGTGTTTGAACATCTCCCTCAGCTTAGGGATCCGCGGATTGATCAGCTTATCACGAATTCCGAGGACATATAACGAAGCAACCATTGTCCCGGCACGCGCGATGACTGTCGCCAACGCTGCCCCCTCAAGCTCCATCCGGGGGAATGGACCAATCCCGAATATTAACAGGGGATCAAGGATAATATTCAGTATTGCGGCGATGGTCATTATCCACATTGGAGTAACTGTATCCCCGGTACCACGAATAGCACCGTTTCCCACCATCGGAATCACTACAGCCGCCGCCCCGAAATACCAGATTGTCATATAATCGGATACTAGAGGCAGAATCTCCTCGGTAGCTCCCATCGCCCGGAAAAGAGGTTTAATGGTCAACAATCCGGCAACAGTAAAGATGACTACAATCAGCATTGCAAGACCAAGACCGTCACGAGTATAACATCTTACCTCTTCAATCGCCTTTTCGCCGATTTTATTTGAGACAACGGAGGTAAGTCCTACACCGATACCAAGCGTTACACCGTTAAGCAGCATTACAACAGGGAAGGTGAAGCTCATGGCAGCAAGTTCGAGGGTTCCCAGGCGGGAGACATACCAGGTATCGACAACGCTAAAAATTGTCAATGCCAGCATACCCACAAGCATCGGCCAGGCGAGCTTGATCAGGGCTTTACCGGGATTGTCATCAAATACATAGTTGCGGTTCGTTACCATATGGGATCAGGTCGAGATGGTCATCAGTTTCATTTTATGGTATATATTGTACGCATTATATATTTTTTATACCAGTCGAAACTAGTATTATGAGTAGCCCGGGTTGCGCGTTTTTTGCGAACCCGGGAAACCATTGGTGTCGTTGCGAGGTTTACCCGCCGTGGCGGGAAGCGACCTGTCCGCAATAGTTTTATCGAAGGTGGAAGCGACGAACCGAAACGTCAGCGTAGCTCGGTGGGTGCTGTTGTCCGCCAACAAAGCAATCTCACTGGACATCTGCACATTTGTTTATTAATTTTCGAGTCATTAACGAATGATTTTGAAATACTTTCCACCTTTAACTGATCGGGGACAAAAGTGGAAAAATACAGTTTTGACGAATTCAGGGTTCAGCTGAACGAACGTCGCGAAAAGCTTCTCAAGGCAAAATCAAGTTTCGAAAAACAAGCTGATTTTGAAACTCTTTTGAATGATGTTGATCATGCCCTCGAAAAAATTAATAAAGGCAACTATGGTGAGTGTGACGGATGTAATGGTGATATGGAAGTGGATAGGCTTCTTGCCAATCCCTTGGTATCTTTCTGCCTGGATTGTCTGAACGATCAGCAGCAACGCGAACTCGAAGAGGATCTTGATCTTGCGTCATCCATCCAAAATACCCTGCTCCCAGAAAACGATGTTGAATGTAACGGTTGGCGTGTTTCCTACCATTACAAACCTGCCGGGCCGGTCAGTGGTGATTATTGTGATCTTATAACTGCCAATGATAACTGCAAAGATACACTATTTTTCCTTGGTGACGTATCCGGGAAGGGTGTAGCGGCATCAATGCTGATGACCCATCTTCACGCCATGTTTCACAGCCTGACTGTTCAGTCTTTACCCTTGGAAGAACTTATTGGTCGTGCGAATCATATATTCTGCGACAGCACTCTTGCTACACACTATACGACACTTGTGAGCGGTAGATTATTTGAATCGGGGAAGGTACGGCTGTGTAACGCCGGTCATTGCCCGCCTGTTCTTATCAGGGAAAATAAAACTACGAGTTATAAGGCAACCGGGATGCCGATAGGAATGTTCTGCAGTGTTGATTACAAGGTCGATGAATTCCAGATGGAAAGTGGCGAAAGTCTGCTACTACATACAGATGGTTTAAATGAAGTTCAGAACATTAAGGGTGAATATGGACTCGAGAGGGTTGCGGAAATAGCGTCTAATCATCCAAATTTACCTCCAAATCAACTTATAAATGTATACCTGGATGACCTGAAGAACTTTAATGTTGATCCTGAAACAGTTGACGACCTGACTATTATGGTTATTCATAGAATATGATAGCGTTTTTTGGAATATAAATGCTGGATAAAATAAACCTGGTAGTTATCGCTCTCCTCCTGGCAGCAGCGCAGGGAATGTTCCTGACGATTTTTATCCTTCATAAACATGGAAGGATTATTCAAAATCGATTCCTTGCGGGTTTACTGTTTCTCTACTCCTTTGTTCTTGTGTACCTGATGCTTGGCGACCTAGATGTTTTTATAAATCATCCATACTTAATCGACTATATCCTCGGTTTTGTTTTCCTGGCGCCACCTCTTCATCTGTATTACGCGATTTTCCAATTAAATCCAGGCAGAAAATTAAAACTTCTCGATGTGATCCATCTTATCCCGTTTGCTGCTTTTGAAATCTCCAGGTTGATCCAGAATCTGTCGGGAAAACCTGAAGATGTTGAATGGTTCCAGCACCAGGGTGGTCCGGCGTTGTATAACTGGGTGATATTGTTCTATTCGATGGCATATTTAGCAGTGACTATTTATATACTGTTCCGTCATGCGAAAAGCAGCCCCAATTACTTGTCGAATATAGAACGAATCCGTTTTGGCTGGTTACGTAACCTTACTTACCTGACTGGTGCGATGCTGCTCCTGTTTTTTACTGAAAATTTTCTCTTCCTCCAGGGAATCGAAATATCCCATGAATTCAGCTTCAGTTCGTTTATGGTGGCAGTGTATGTCTATACAATCGGTTATCTTAGCCTTTTAAAACCGGAGATATTTTCAGTTCCGGAAGCTGAAATAATCCGACTAGGAAAGATGGAAGAGCCTGCAAAAACCACAAAAACTGAACAAGGTGCAGAATCTACCGGCGCCAAGTATAAAAAATCCGGACTATCAGCTGATCGCGCATCAGAAATAAGCGCCAGGCTCGTTGAACTGATGGAAAAAGAAAAGCCCTATACCGACTTTAACCTGACCCTTAACAGCCTGGCTGATAAACTTAAAGTTTCTCCACACAACCTTTCAGAGGTTATCAACTCTCGCCTCAACCAGAATTTTTTCGATTTTGTCAACAGGTATCGTATTGATCACGTTAAAAGGGATTTATCAAATCCATCTAAAAAACATTTTACGGTGATTGCACTCGCCTTTGAAGCTGGATTCAGGTCCAAATCATCGTTTAATTTGCTCTTCAGAAAGTTCGAGAGCATAACTCCCTCGGAATACCGTAAACAAAACCTCCCTGCCGATTAATCCTTTCTATTTCAGCATATACAATAATTGACAGGAGTACAAACCGTTGGGATAAAACCCCTATTTGCCTGTATACAGGTTCTTTCCCTTGGGATTGGGCGATATTGTATCTTAAGAGATCTACTTTTGTGCCGTGAAAACGAGATAGGTGTATCAAGAGAGAGTTAGAAATGAAAAATGGTAACAGCAAAAGTGGAGAAAATAAGATGCTTCGCATAATCTGGTTATCGATGGTTATAATAACGGTTATCCTATTGGCGCTGGGGCTTGCCGGAAAAGCATGCGCTAATGAAGAATCAAAGGGTGATATTAAAGGGTATGTCCTCAATTCAACAACTCGCGAACCGATTACCGGGGCAAATGTAGTAGTCACAGGCACCCATAAAGGCGCAGCCACAGATCTATCCGGTCAATTTTTGATTAAAAACCTCTTTCCGGGTACATATTCAATCCAGGTAAGTGCGCTCGGGTTCAGTCAAAGAACAATCAGTGAAATTGTAGTTACTCCGGCAAGAACAAGGTCTGCGGAATTCCTACTCGAACCAGCGCTTATCAAAAGTGAAGAAGTGGTCTTTACCAGGTCCAGCTATATCACCTCAACCCCTGAAATGCCCGTTTCTGCCAGGAACCTGCGTTACGAGGAAATCCGGCGTGCTCCTGGTGGTCTTGAAGATGTGCAACGTACAATTCATTCCCTTCCCGGAATTGTCAGTGAAAATGACCAGGATAACGCGATAGTTGTACGTGGTGGCAGCCCGTTTGAAAACCTGACTGTCATCGAGGGTATCGAAATGAATAATACTAATCACCTGACAGTTGGCAGCGAAGGTCAAGGAAACGGTGGGCCGATCAACGCTCTGAATACGGAATTTCTACAGGACGTAACATTCGCCTCTGGTGGTTTTTCAGCGAAATATGGCGATAAAATGTCCAGCGTTCTTGAACTGGAATTACGTGATGGCAACCGCGAAAGGTTTTCAGGTGCTGCGGATCTCAACATGGTGGGTATTGGTGGTTACCTGGAGGGACCCGTCAACAATGGTAAAGGAAGTATAATTGCATCTTTCCGAAAATCATACCTCGATCTTATCCCCGAGGAATCCGTTAATGTCGATTCATGGCCCCAGTACTGGAATACCCAATTTAAACTGAGTTATGACCTGTCGTCCCGTCACAAATTGTCGATCAACTGTCTCTATCTCGAGGATAAAGTTGCCAATGAACCGGATATCGAGGAAGATGAAAACGGTAACCTGTCTGATGACAATGATGCCCTTAACCTCAATACGGAACGGTACATGCTGGGTGCTCGACTAAGGAGTGTCTGGGGACCTGGATTTACCGATCTCGTGATGGCACGTTCTTTCGCGTATACCCACTGGAACTTTTTTGAGCTGAAAGGTGATATCTACAACAATTACCTTCACCGTACTTTGTCAAGCAAGCGAGAAGAGATTTACGACCAGTTTCATCTTCACTGGAACGGGAAAGGCTTCGGCAACGATAAATTCTCCGCAGGTATCAGCCTGAAGCCTGTTACATATAAATACCGCTTCTGGGCAGAAGGCGATTCAATTCTCTATGACGATGATTACCTCGGGCGGGATCCGGATACCGATCCCGATATGTTCTACTATGACGACCAGTTTGAAGCCCTCGAGGAGAGAGGTTTAAAATATTCCAGTTACCTGCAATACACCTGGCGTCCCTTAAGAAACCTCGATTTGACAGCAGGCGTCCGTCATGATGGATTTGATTATCCCGGCAAGGATGTTGTTGGTCCTCGAATATCATCGAGCTGGGAATTTATCCCACGATGGTCTATGAATCTTGCCTGGGGTACATATTACCAGTCACAGGACCCATCGATATATATGAACCGCGAAGGACGTGATAAAAATAAGAATCTGCCTTACAGCCGTGCCGATCAGTACATCGCTGGAATTACATATGCGCCTAAATCCTCGACAATGTTTTCCCTGGAAGGTTTTTACAAAGATTATCAAAACCTGCTTGTAGCTGAAGAGGAAATTGTCCGCGAACAGACAGGCGACAAACGTTTCCAAAGCGATTATTACCTGGCTGAACGTGAAAAGGAAGCGTGGGGTATAGAATTATTCGCTCAGCAGAAGTTGATGACTAACTGGTATGGTTCTCTCAGCTATTCCTATGGAAACGCAGAGGCTGAAGATCCCGCTTATGGGTCATTCCCCTCAAGCTTTGACTACAGGCATGTATTGACTACTACACTTGGGTATAAAACCAGCCTGGTAGAAAATGCCACCTACCGTAATTTCCTCCATAAACCATGGGGATGGTGGCTCTGGATACTTCCCCTCAATGGTAATGAAGTTACATTTTCCACACGTTACCGTTACATGAGCGGCAGGCCATACACCAGCCAGGTTTACTACGGGGATGGTGAAATGTCACCTGAACCTATCCATGAAGGCCATTGGGAAGACAGTGGAATTAATAATTCCAGGTACCCGGACTACAGCCGCTGGGATATCCGTTTCGACAGTAAACATTTTTATGGTAAAAGTGCGTTTATCTTTTACCTGGAGGTGGAAAATGTTGACGATCACCTTAATGTAGCTGATTATGACTACAAGGATAATGGCGATCGCGAAACGCAATTCCAGTTCAGGCAATTATATGTCCTTGGCTTGAGGTACGAGTTCTAAGATGGATTTCTCCTGGCCAAACCTGAAAAGAATCAACAATTTAATCGTCTCCACTTGTATATTATAAGAATTAACAACTCTTTACGGGCGAGGAGGCGATTTTTCACATTTGACTCAATAAAGTTTGTTTGTTAAATTCGAATTCAGTCATTGTAAGCAATTTTTTGTGCTTAATTTCACTAAAAGAAGGTCAATTTACCATGGAAAAAGCAGACTTGAACTGGCCGGAACTACCATTTGGGTATATGAAAACGAATTGCCATCTTGAATACTATTTCAGGGATGGTAAATGGGATGATGGACAAGCGGTTGAGGATGATACGATTAACCTGAACATCGCGGCTTCGTGCCTCCATTATGGTCAGGAATGTTTTGAAGGTATCAAGGTATTTGGAAATCCGGAAGGTGGAGCACAGATTTTTCGGGTGGAGGAGAACGCCAAGCGGATGGTTCGATCTGCAACAAAAATCATGATGGAGCCATTCCCGGAGGATATGTTCAAGGAAGCTATCTTTAAATTGGTAAAACTGAACAAAGAATTTATCCCTCCCCATGGAAGTGGAGCTGCACTCTACATCCGTCCGCTGATACTGGGTATCTCGGGATTAATCGGTGTAAAACCATCAACCGATTACCTGTTCATGGTTTTCTGCACACCGGTAGGCCCATATTTTAAAACCGGCTTTAAACCGGTGAAATTGATAGTTGAAGAAGAAGTTGACCGTGCAGCGCCAAAAGGTGTTGGAGATGTGAAGGTTGGTGGAAATTATGCAGCGGGAATGCGTGCATCGATCAGGGCACACCAGGCTGGCTATACCGAAGTTCTGTACCTTGACGCAGCCAGGAAAGAGTTTATCGACGAATCCGGCCCAGCGAATTTCTTCGGAATAACCCCGGATAACAAGTATGTCACCCCAGCGTCGGAATCAATCCTTCCAAGTATTACCAACATGAGCCTGATGACCCTGGCAAAAGATATGGGAATGGAAGTGGAAAAACGCCCGATTCATGTTAACGAACTGTTTTACATGAAAGAGGCTGGGTGCTGCGGAACGGCGGCGGTGATCACACCGGTGAAAAGCATCACTCATAATAATCATACAGTTACTTACTGTGAAACCGATGAGGTAGGACCTACATGCAAAGCGCTGTATGAGAAACTGACAGCTATTCAGACGGGTGTTGCTGAAGACAAGTATAACTGGATTGAGAAAATCCCACTGGACTGATAGCCCAGGTTCGGATAAAGCAACAACATAGATTTTACTCCAGTAACAGGCTCACAGGTTATGTGAGCCTGTTTTCATTTATCATCAGAAGCCTCTCGATTTTTTCAATTATTCCATGTCTTTTCTGGCAGGCTTGGCTGATGATTATGTAAATTGACTTTAGCGCAGATCGCACTAAAACTAGTCTTGCTTTACCCACGTGCTTCAACTTCCTTGAATTATTTCGCACAGCTTCTTAACAAAAATCTATATCTCGCAATAGAAATATTTCAAACCATTTTACAAGTGGTAGATCAAATTTTGTCACCTGCTGTCAATAAAACAGAAAGGAGCTCAATTATGACTGCCGACAAGGGATTAAAGGGCCAAGAACTGTTCGCGAAACTGAATGTTGACGAGATTAACCAGCTTGATCGTTTTTCACATGTTAAAGAGTTCAAAAAGGACGAAATAATCTTTGAATATGGCCAGGTATGTTCTCACATCTACATGCTGATGAGTGGGACGGTTTTCCTGATGCTACCGGCTAATCCAGCGGACTACAGTTTTGCTATTGCTGAGATCGAAAAGAACGAGATATTCGGGCTGTCGCCTATTCTTAAATCACCACGTTACACCGCGCAGGCGAAATGCCATAACGATTGCAAAGTTCTGGCAATTGAGGCTGAACCGTTTATGAAGATGCTCGATGCCAACCATAATGTTGGTCTCGGTATTCTTAACGAGGTCGCAAGGATCTACTACCTTCGTTACCTCGATATCCTGAGAAAACTCCAGGATATAGTCAGCCATGTTTCGATTGTGAAATAAACGGCATAAATGTTCTAAGTAATTATTTTATTAAATTCTTGATATGCAAACCGGATTGCGTAACAGGAGCTGACTATGCTTTTTGCCCGCAATTTATTCAGGATAATTTTACTGGTAATAATTGTCCTGGTCCTGAGTTTCATCCTGTGTTCATGTGCGAATAAACAGGAATCACGGGAAGAGGATATTTCCCGGATAAAACAATTCATGGAAACATCGGGTCAGGCAGTAAATGATGGTGATGCTCAAGCTCAAGTAGCCCGTTTCACCCAGGACGGTATATACATGTGGCCTGATCATCCTTCAATACAGGGACGTGAAGAGTTGTTAGAATTCTTCACAGACCGGTTTTTAAAAGTTGATGTCAAGCTTGAAAACAGGTCGGAAGAGCTGAAGGTGTTTGACGGATGGGCATTTGAACGCGGGACCTATACAGCCGAAATCAGCCCTAAAGCTTTTGATACTTTGATTACAGTCCATGGAAAATACCTGAGTATCCTGCAGCGCCAGGATGACGGAAACTGGCTTGTCTCCAGGCGTATTAGAAACCAGGATCATCCATAAAAAAGTGGTAATACATTCCAACTGATTTATACTTGTCAGTGATAATTATGTCTGACGTATTGAGATAAATTTATAGTTCCAGCCTCACAAATCTTGACAACCCGAACAGCCATACTGTAATATAAAACCGAAATTCTTACCGGGCTGCCAGGCATAGATTTTCCGAATAATCGTTTCAAATAATTACCGTTGACGGCATGTTTCGTCCCGGATATCGTGCTTTGTGTTAAAACATAAATTTTCTCGAGGTAAACAAAATGGCATCACGCAAAATAGAAGACCTTGTTCCATTGCTGCAGTCTAAAGCAAGAATGGTAGAGCGTGCTTGTGAAGAGGCTGGAAGGTTTGATCTCCTGATCTATTGTACCCTTCGGCCATTGGAGGAGCAGGCACGCCTCTACCGCCAGTCCCGTTCACGGCAGACCATCGACATCAAAATCCAGAAATTCCGCAGCCGTGGATATTCAATCCTCGCGGATATAATTGAAAACGTTGGGCCGTGCTATGGGGAACATGTCACCAACGCCGCGCCGGGAGAATCTTGGCACAACTACGGCCAGGCTTTCGACGCAGTCCCGCTGATTGGCGGGAAAGCGGCATGGAATTACATGAAAGCGAAGGAGTACTGGGATGCTTACGGCGAGGCTGTCAGGCAAACAGGTCTTTTCTGGGCGGGTGACTGGACAGGTTTCAGGGAATACCCGCACTCGCAGCTTAATCCCGGCGGCAATCCGCTTAAATCGTTAAGTCCCGACGAGGTTTACGACATATTGGATGAAAACGGACTGTTACCAAAATAAACACTTGCAGGCTGAGTTTAATCTGGAGGTGAATCATGTTCCAGTTATTAGCTGCTATTCCTACAATATTTAACGCTGTCGGCAAAGTTACCGATCTGTTCAAGAAGGGCAAGGAAACCGTTGAAGCGGTTACAGGGAAAACGTCGGTAGCTTCAACACCTGAAGAACTACGTGCCGAAGTTGAAAGTTTACCGCCTGAAGAGCAAAACCGCTGGGTAGAGGTGATGTCCAAACAGGTTGATATGTACGCTAAGCAGAACGAACGGCTGGCGATTGAAATCGGGCTTGTAGACGAAAACATAACAAAGAAACTGGGAACGGAAGCGGCAAATAAAATCGCAAAGCTTCGTATGACTACCCGTCCCTGGACAGTCCGGTGGATGGTTCACTATGTCCTGTTCCCATTTTACCTGGTGGCCATCGACGTTGTCCAGAACGTTCTTGTCGCCTGGTTTCCTTTCTTGAAGACTTGGGGAGTGGAACCATTTAACGTTTTCGCTTATGTCTTCGGGGTTATGAATCTTCCCAGTGGCGGCGATGCTTCGGCGGTGGAAAAAATCGTATCGGTATTTACGAAGAATGGCGGCCCGACAACTTTTGCCGGGCAGTTGTATATAGAATCTATTCCATGGGTAGTGGCGATAATCCTCGGCTACATGGGACTCCGTGAAATCGGCAAAGCAAAGGGACACAAAGACGCGGCGGCTCCATTAACCGAAGGCGCATCACCCGTTTCAGTTGTCAGCAAAGCCCTGACACAGGGTGTCGGACTGGTGGGTAATATCAGGAATTGGTTTAAAAAATGATTAACCTTAATTATTAGAATCAGTCATTAGGAATCCTGATTTTACATAAAGCTCCATCCTGATCCTGAACAATAAACTCAATCGTCCCACCATGGGATTCAACAGCCCATTTGGCGATTGACAGGCCAAGGCCTGTGCCGCCGCTCTCACGGGATCGTGCTTTGTCCAGCCGGTAAAACCGGTCAAATACTTTCTCACGCTCCGATTTGGGAATTCCCGGCCCGTTGTCGATAACATCGATCACGGCTGAATTATCACCGGGGAATGATACTTTTACATCTATTTTACCACCTTCTGGTGTATACTGGATGGCGTTATGGATAACGTTGCTTAATGCCTGGCGGAATGTCGTCTGGCAAAGATTGACCTTCCCGGGATCTAGATTATTAAATAAAAGGATTTGTTTTTTCTCTTCAGCCAGGACACGTAATTCATCTACAACACCCTGCACAAAATAGGCAAGTTCAACCTCTTCAAATTCGAGCTTGCTGTTCCCGGAATCGCTTCTTGCCAGTGTCAGGAGTTGGTCGGTCAGATTTGATATTCTTTCAACCTCTTCCAGCATACTGCCGATGGTTTCTTTGTATTTCTCCTTGTCCAGGTTGTTTTTAAGGGCTACTTCACCCACACTCCTGATAGAAGTCAAAGGTGTGCGGAGTTCATGGGACGCGTCGGAAGTAAAACGTCGCAACTGATCAAACGATTTTTCCAGCCGGGCAAGCATCCTGTTCATCACCTCAGCAAGTTGCCCGATCTCGTCAGATTTGTTGGTAACCGGCAACCTTTCCGAAAGAGACTCCGCGGAAATTAGACGAGCTTTTTCAGTGATTTCTGTTACCGGTTTCAACGCTTTCCGTGCGAGGAAATATCCGGCAGCAAGCACAAATATCAATCCGGCAGGCACAGCAGCGACCAGGATTGTAGCAAGCGTCTGCAAATTTTCTTTAACGGACGAGGCGTCCATACCGTACTTGATATGTATGCCGTACTCGTCTATATCACCGCTCTTAATTTGAAAGTTTTCCAGGTGTTCAGGAAGGGCAGGCTGTTTATCCCTTTTTCCTTTCGGCCAGGCAATATCTGAGAGGGAATTATCCTTCCATGCTTCTGTTTCGTAAGCAATTTTATTGTCCCGGAGTATGATAAAAGATTCCGACTGGCTTATGTGGTAAACATCATAAATATCACCGCCGGAATTTATCAGTATTGAACTGATTGTTTCAAATCCGGCATTCAGTTTATCGTTGAAGTTGGTTTCGATCTGATGTTTCATGAAGAAATAAACAGCACCGGAAACCGTCACCTGGATTGCCAAGATGATCACGGCATTCAGGAGTGTTAAACGTTTTAGAATTCCCATTTTTCCGGTTGTCATTCCGTTGTCTCCCTGAGGATAAAGCCAACACCACGGATCGTCTGCAACAGGTGTTTTTCAAAAGGGGTATCAATTTTAGCGCGGAGACGGTTGACCTGGACATCGATCACGTTATCCAGGGGGGTATCCCGCTCGCTTACCTCCCAGACGTCCCTGGCAAGCATTTCACGGGATACAACATGTCCCTGGTGACTCATCAGGTACTCAAGCAGCTTAAACTCACGCTGAGTAAGCTGGACCGGTTTCCCTGCACGGATTACAGTCTGTGTAACCTTATCCAGCTCGAGGTCGGCGATAGTCAAACGGAGGGTTTCCCCCGAACGGCCTCTGCGGGTTAACGCCCTGATCCGGGCAACCAGTTCAGGGAATGCGAAGGGCTTAACCAGGTAATCATCGGCGCCACTGTCCAGCCCATAAACACGATCCTCGACGGTATCCTTAGCGGTAAGGATCAGAACAGGTGTATTCTTATGCTGTTCACGGAGGGCTTTCAGGATTTCGATACCGTCACGTCCCGGCAGCATCAGGTCGAGGACAATCAGGTCGAAGGTTTGGGTGGTTGCAAGGAAATACCCGTCTTCACCGGTATTTGCTAATTCGACCTCGTAATTCTCCTGTTCAAGCCCATCCTTGATAGCTTTCGCTACCTTCAGCTCGTCTTCAACAACAAGGATCTTCATTCATATTCCGCACGTTTTGCTTATATCAAAATCCGACGCTGAATACTTTAACAGTTTTCTGCTACCTGTACGAATGCCTGGATTCCCCTGATTCCGTTTTAGTGTAGTGATCTGAGAGCACTTTGTCGAGCTTTCCATCAAAGGTTTCGCAGATTTCCACAACGGATTTCAGTCCGAAAATGCAGGCAATTGCCACCGGATCAGCACGGTAATCCGTATGTCCCTCATAAAATCCGTAACGTTGAATATAATAGGGATTCATTTCCGAGATGTGGATGTATGTCAGTTTCTCAGTCATCATTTTTAATCCATCTTCAGATAAGTGGCTGTATTCTTTATTCAAATAATCCAGTTCCGATCTATCGAGTTCATGACTAATGAAGAACTGGTACGATCCCCGGATACCGTCGTTAAACAGGGATTCCTGGTACCCCTTTGTCCCCAAAATTCTTAAATGAACTTCATTACCGTTATAAAGAATCACAGGAGTATCGTTGTCATGACGACCATATAAATTCCCGTGTTCGTACTGTTTCAAAACCAGGTTCCAGGTATGGAAAAGAGGCTTTGCCAATTCTCCATGAGTTAATCCCATCTCTGCCACAAGACGGTTGTCACCTGTGAGTACACTAATTATATCTTCATCGCTTCCCAGGAATCCGGCGAAGGATATGTTGCCCGGTTTCCCAATACGATTTATTTCACTCACAGGTTTCCCGGTGATCGTTACAGTTGATTCCAATTCCGACTCTGAATGAAGCCCATTTAACGCCAAAGTTGGAAAATCGGACGAGTTAATAAACAACTGGTCAACTTTTCCTATGCCATCACGTCCCCACGGCAACAACACATCACTGTTCTCTACGGTTACATTTACAAGTGAATAATTATTGTCGGCTGTTTTAACGGTTACAAATTCTACAGCATCTTCTGTAATAAAAGGAGATGGGAATTGAGGTTGAATTTCTACCCGGTTCGGGTATAGCACTTCTTTATCCAGGTTACCGAAACTTATCTGCGCTACGGCTTCTGAAATAAAGCAGGCAGCCAGGATCAACGTCAGCATCGCTTTTAAAAATGTCTGCGAAAGTTTTGTAGATTGTACATTCATGATTCTCTCCTTAATCCTTATCTTCTCTCAACTTTAAAACCGGCTCAAATTCGGAAACATCCAGGGGTATGTTATACTTTATCTCGTCTATGGTTAAACGGCTGTATCCACCTTTGCGGTTAAAAAAGAAGGAGGAGGGAAATTTGATACCGTCAAAATCACGGTATTCTTCTATGTCAGCATACCAGCTTCTCCTGATCAAACCGGTTTTAACATCGAAGAGGATAGAAATAGTAGAATCGTCCCGGTCGGTAGCTTCAATAACCCAGACAGGATAGTCCTGGTGGTAATTCCTACCGGCTAGGCAATTCCTTGGATAGATTTTGTTGAAATTGAGGATGTTCCAGGGATTAAACATCCAGAAAAGACCAACCATATCGTGACGTGACTCAGCGGAAACACCATTTTCCTGTTGTTTCCAGCCATGAGAACCGTCATATCCCTCCATATGAACCGCGTCGGGCTTAGTGTGTTTTATATACCATGTATCTGGTGCCTGTATGAGCATCTCGAAAGCTGTGACGGTGACCTGCGGTTCACGGTAGCTTAGATCCGTTACCCAAGTACCGGACACAACCACTGTCTTTATCTTTTTCAGCTTGTCAGGTCCACCAACCAGCTTGATATACTTTTTCAATATCTCATCTACATCGGGAACCGAGTTGTTCACTTGTTCGGATGTTTTAGATTGATCGTTATCAAAACAAAGGATCTCTATGTTTGAAAATTCAATCGCTGATGAAAATGAAGAGAATATTGGTAGAAGTATTAACGATAGAACGAGTGATTTTCTTATCATGATTACCTCCTGAAATGTTCAGAAACATTATAGAGGTAACTCTTATAAAATAGCAACTTAAGTTTTTCTTACATTTCTGTAAGAGTATTAATCTTACCCCTGAATCTGAAAATTTCCTGTAATTTCCAGCTAATACGAGCACGATGAGTAATAAATCCCGCTTGCAAGAAGTAGCTGGTTTCCGTAGCTTGAAAGACGCCAATTTCTTATGTTTTTCGAGGTATATATGTGTTTTAGTCCCCGCCGTTTTGTACTTGTTTTACTGGCAATTGCTCTTTTAACGACATTATCAACAGCACAGGTCTTAGAAACAGGATCTCTTCGCGAATTTCTCCTTGGTAACGAGGAAAACGCTGCTTACGACAACTGGTTATCGAGAACAGTCGAGGGACTGGCAGTCCCAGGTGGATATAACGTTCATATGCCACCTGAATATGATCCCCAGACAAACGGGTTTGGAGAGTTTGTTTTTATCCCTGACGATGAGGCAGCGGACGCACGGGATGCATGGCGGGAAATATTTGCCGCGGTTATCAACGACCTTCCCGAAGACGCGGAAACAGTTATAGAAGACAACCAATTTCCTTATGAGCTGGTGTATTTTGACGATACGGAAACTGGTGAAACGTACCGAATTCTGCGTGAAACTCTTGACTCCACATATGTTGACACCGGGTATTTTGCTGGTGAAGAAGATGACGTAGTCGGTGGATTCAGTCACGGCTGGGGCATATATATCTTTAATCCCAATGCCATTCATCTTGGTGTAAATATCCAGGTTTGCCATGTCAATGATGATTACATCGCTGTTCCGGTAGCTGTTACACTGTTTCTTGACGGCAGCCTTGGAGCGCTTGGGCTGCATGGCTGTGGACGTGAGGTTTATTCTGTTGAAGGCGAGGACTATAATAACAGCCGTTCACTGTCCGATCCTTCACGAAACGGGAACCTTCCCTTCCACTGGTATACTGAATTTTTTGTCGAAAGCGCACGGGCAGAGGGACTTACCGACCTGACAATACAGTTTCACAGTTATGACACGGAATCGCACCAGGGCGAACCGACTATCCAGGTGAGCTGTGGTATTACCGACGGGTACGCAAACCGACCGTCACGGGATATCTCCTGGGAAGGTCACGACTGGGTGAACTTTACACCCTCGGTTGCCGTGCCCCAGGATTATTCAATGCCTGGACAAGCATCAGTTGCGGTACAGAATTTATACGCGATAGTTCGTGGATGGGGACTTGTACATCTTGAATCTGGTGCGGAAATCCCAACAAACGCGCAATTATGGGGATACCCTGACAGTCCGCAAATGGCAACTGTTTTTGAAGGTTTAAATCGTTACGAATCATTTGATCGCTGGCTGCATGTTGAACTCGATGAACTTCCCCAGGCGATTGAAGACGCGGGACATACGGAATCAGACTTTTTTGCCGGGACATCACCTCCGACCCTTGTTAACTGGGAACCGATGCTCAGGTATTATGAATCATCAATCAACGCCCTCATAGCCTACCTTGATGATATTGTCAATTTTGAAGACATAGAGGCACCATCAGGACCCTCCTCGCCCTACATTTTTTACACCGGCGATGATTTCGTCGAACTTGCCTGGAATAATAGAGCTTTCGATCCGAACTTTGCCACTTATGAAGTTTACTACGGAACTACACCTGTCATAGACCTGGATTCAGATGTCTGGACATTCGAGAACGATCCTAACCTGGTCGGTCAGAATATCCAGTTTACGCAGATTACAGGTCTTGATTTTAACCAGGATTATGGATTCAGGATTCGTGGTGTTGATTTCGACGGCAACGCCGGTGAGCTGACAACCCTCACCGCCAGGGGTATTACAGTTGAGGGAAATCTTAACCCGGAATCGTTTGGTCTGGTTGGCCCCACCTTGGGCGATACCTGCCGGACATTGGACACAACACTCACCTGGTATTCGACAGCAGACGCTGACCTTTACGATACGCCGTTCTATGATGTCTGGCTTGACACCCTTGCTGATCTTTCAACAGCCTGGTTGATCGAAGAGGCAGACAGTATTGCTGACACTACATATTTTGTTGAAAAACTCCTGAACCATAAAACCTATTATTGGACCGTTCGAGCGACAGACCGCAACACTGGGGGAACATGGGCGGACGACACCCTGTCGTTTGTAACTCATCATCCCGATCCACCATATCCGTTCAGCCTGTTAACGCCAATGGACAGGTCAACACTCTGGGGTGATACTGAGACGACCCTGTCCTGGGAATCGACATCCGATCCGGACGAGCAGGCGGATATAACTTTTAAACTCTGGTGGTCAACAATTCCGGATTTCACCGGGGCGGATTCACTGGTTACAACTGATACTAGTTACGTCCTTACAGGCCTTGAGATTGATTCCACCTACTGGTGGATGGTTGTCGCATATGATGATATGGACAGTACAATTTGTGACGATGTCTGGCGATTTTATGTGGAAGATGCCGTTGATCCGGTTCCGTTTGCCCTGGCTGAGCCTGACGATGAAATGCGTATGCTCCAGGATACTGTCGGTGTAACCTGGACAAGACCTGGAGGACCGGTACCGCTGGCAATAAATGATGGGGAAGAAACCAATCCTTTCGAGGATGTCCTGAGACAAGAGATGTTCAACAGGTATTCCACTTGGTCAAATCTCACCAAGGGATCAACGGAAGGAATCGGGCAGGGATTCAGTGAGCTTGATGATAATGGCGGACCCGATGGTGCAGGGCATCTCTGGATAGACAACAATGAACCCGGCGGACCCCTCTTCGACTGGCAGGATATAACTCTGACTGGTATCCATTCGATAGTATCAGGTATGGATGATGGCACCGCTACGGTAGTCCTGCCATTTACATTTAACTACTTCGGACAGGATTATTCCAGCGTAAATATCTGCAGTAACGGGAATATCCATTTTGGTGGTGCGGATGCGGAATGGAATAATTCTCCTATACCTGATGGTGATGGCCCCTCGGCTATGATCTCACCGTGGTGGACGGATCTCCGGCCAAATGTGCAAGGTGATATTTATTATTATGGCGATGATGAACAATTTGTTGTCCTGTGGGATAATATCAGGGAATATGGTCACGAGGACTGGCTGTATACCTTCCAGGTTATTCTTTATCCCAATGGGAAAATAAAGTTCCAGTATCTTGAACTTCAGGGTGACACAGCTAACGGCACAGTGGGGATCGAGAACCAGGATGAAAATGACGGCCTGATGATGGCATTTAACGCCGAATACATTGAGGAACGGCTGGCAGTGTTGTTCACCTTCGAGGATTATGTTTACGACATTCAGTGGTCCCTTGATCCCGGATTCACCCAGTACAACTCAGGCGGAACGTCCGATACCACGTACACAATCACCGATGTTGATGTTGCACAGTTTATGCACTGGAATAACTATTTCAACGAGATGGATGAATTACCTGATGACGTCACGGTCTACTGGAGAGTCTACTTTGAAGACTTTTATAGCCGTGTGAACTGGGCTGATCCCGGTGAAAGTGGATGGTCATTCGATATCTACCTGCCTGATGAACCGTTGCCGTTTGATCTTGCCTACCCGCAAAACCAGGATACCGTTTACGTGGATACTGTTACAGTTCAATGGTATCACTCAATCGATCCTGACGCTGACGATGAGCTCGAATATATCATTGAATGGGCTGATAATGAAGATTTTATCTTTTCCAATACATCGACTACTCAGGATACATTCCTGGTCATAACTGACCTCGAGCAGACTCAAACCCAGGCAGCAGGAAATGGTAGAAAAAAACTTTCACCCGTCTCTGGAATATCCAAAGTGAAAACAAAATCTTCTTCTCAAAAGAAAACAGCTTCAGGAAAAGGTTCGTTGACAGAAAAAAATCCGGTTCCCATCGCAAACGAACTGGACGAACTTCTTGACGAACGGTTCTACTACTGGCGGGTATATGTTGTCGATTCCTTTGGAAATGAAACATGGTCAAATCCCGGTGAGGATGGCTGGTCATTCTATGTCGAAGTACCGGAACCGCCATCGGAGTTTGCGCTGCTGACACCAGTCAACCATGATACACTATCGACGGAAGAATGTTATGACCTGGCCTTTACCTGGGAGGAATCGGAAGATCCAGATCCGGAAGAGACGGTAAGTTATGAACTGTTTATAAACGTAATAGTTACGCCCGGAAACGATTCACTTCTTATATACCGTAATCTCGATGATACGGAACTTTCACTTCATCTGTTGGACAGCCTTGGGGTTACGTACTGGGAGGAATACTTGTCCGGAACATGGTGGGTGAACGCCGTTTCCAACAATGATACCGTTGAGTGTGAAGAACAATTCCAGTTCTACGTTGAACCTAACAGTAGTGTATTTGAAAACAGGTTCAGCGGGATACCGGATAAGTATGAAATCGCCGCAGCCTTCCCGAACCCGTTTAACCCGTCTTTAACGGCCGTGATTGCGTTACCTCATCAATCTGATTTAAAGGTTAACATCTTCAATATTCTTGGTAAAGAGGTTGCTGTGCTTGCAAGCGGCAGGTTTAACGCAGGTTATAAGAGGTTTGTTTTTGATGGGAAAGATCTTGCGAGCGGGATTTATTTTATACATGCCAATGTGCCCGGAAACCTGCAGGAGGTCAGAAAAGTAGTCCTTATCAAGTAAAATGATTTCTTAATATAAATTGTTTTTTGGTGGCCCTGTCAGCTTTGATGACAGGGTTTATTTCGGGGAATCACTTCTAGAAAACAATTAAACCGTGTTAGCAAGCTAACACGGGCATATTATCTTAACAGGATAATTCCATTTAGAAATCAAGACCTTTTAGCAAACCTGTTCAACAGCACAGAGATTAACATTCCAAACGCCACCACGCCCAACACCGATTCCGCCACCATCAATACCGCACCAATGGGATTATGGGGGAGAGTATCTCTTAGTCCAAGATTGGAGAACACGTCAAATGAGACAAACATGGTTTTCCATAGGCGAGTAAGTGTGTGTGGGTCACCCGCCAGGTAGTCCAGGTTGATAGGTGGCCCATTCATTGTCCAGATGCCGATCCACCATTGCGGAAGCCAACTGGGGCTGCTCCAGGGAAGTGTTCCATACAGTGTTGCAAAAGTCAATACGCAAACCAGTGCCCAGAATAACACCACTGATACTGATCCGCCGCAATCCGAAAATATCTTCCAGGTAGTGTATAAAGCTGGATAACGTTCTCTAAAACTTGCAAGGTATTGCTGATCTTTAGCATACCTGTAAAGTAAGGGAGCTTTATTAGTATTTGCATCATCAATATTTGAACCGTGGAAATTGGTAAAATTACTCTTCTGGAATAACAGGCGGTAAAGATCTTTATGCCTTTTAGAAAAAAGCAGCTGCCACCATCGGGGTAGATAGGCGGTACGATTATCGAATTCCGCATTATTCATACGCGCCCGGATAAATTTCGCACCTTCTATATTAGCACCATTAAGAATTGCACCGTCTAAGATAGCGCCCTTGAAGTTTGCACCTGCAAGGTTGGATTTCCTGAGATTGGCGTTCGAAAGGTTGGCTTTCGTGAAATTTACACCCTTCAGGTTCGCACCTTCGAGTTTCGCGTAGTTAAGCCTTGCTCGTTTAAGGTTGGCTGATTTAAGGTTTGCTCTGAAAAGATATGCATTTTCCAGACGTGCCCCGCACATGCTCGTGTTTTCGAAATTCGCACACTCAAGATGAGCATTTCTCAACGATGTTTCTCTCAGCCTCGAATTCCTGAAGTTTCCTGCTTCAGCATGCACACCATCGAGTACAGCTCCCTCAAGTTTCGCGTTTTCAAGTCTTGTCCGTTGAAGATTTGCGTTTCTAAGGTTTGCTCTACGAAGATTGGCTTTCCTTAGATTCGCCTGGCGGAGATTTGCCCTCTCCATTTCAGCGCCTTCCAGTTCAGCTTCTGATAAAACAATCTCCCTCAGGTCAGCATCAATAAAATGGGGTTTTGGGACAGGATCTTTTATGCGAGGTTTTGATTTTCGTCGCCCACTACGGGCGATGATTTCCAACTGGTCTCGGTCAGCCACTGTATGCCCTGGTAATAATCACTTTTAATGGCGGCGTGATACAGAAATTGGAATTGCCGAAAATAACCCAAAGACCCTAATATAGCAAGCCTTTTTAACAGTCTGCTCCGAATTTCTCTATTCTTCTTGAAAACACAATGTTAGCGTATGAGAAATGTTGCTAAAATGGTTGGAAATTTAATGGTTTATGAAGTCTCTCTTCGATGCGGTGGGGTGCGGATGGGATGACAGGGTTTATTTGATTCACCATTGTGAAAAGGGCTGCAGGGTTAAGAATAATTCAATGTTCCCGGACCGTGGGTGGTCCTGGCTACAAACTGCTACCTCAAGGCATTTTCATTTTCGAGATCGAAATAGTGCGCTTGCTCGGCATTAAAGTGGAGTACAGCCGGCGAACCAACCTCGTATGTACGATCCGGATTCACCCTCGCAACAAATTTATGACCGTTATCCTTAAGATGAAGGTGGGTTTCGGCACCCATCGGTTCCGCCAGGTCAATGGAAGCATTCAGGGTTCCATCGTTCTCCGAACCTTGGCCCCAGTTTAAATCTTCCGGACGGATTCCCATTATCACCTTGGAGTCAGCAACGGCTTTTTTCTGGCTGTCAGTTAATGGAACAGTTATGCTGCCTGATGTAAATACTCCACTCGTCATTTCACCTTCGATAAAATTCATCGTTGGTGATCCGATAAAACCGGCGACAAACTTATTAGCCGGGTAACTGTAAATATTCATCGGTGAGTCGACCTGGTGGATAATCCCGTCTTTCATCACCACGATTTTTGTACCCATCGTCATCGCTTCAACCTGGTCGTGGGTAACGTAGATCATGGTTGTTTCCAGGCGCTGATGCAGCTTTGATATTTCTGCTCGCATCTGGTTGCGAAGTTTAGCGTCAAGGTTGGACAACGGTTCATCAAAGAGGAATACTTTCGGCTTGCGAACTATCGCGCGTCCCAGTGCAACACGTTGACGCTGCCCGCCGGACAAAGCTTTTGGTTTACGATCCAAAAGAGGTGATAATTCAAGAATCTCGGCGGCATCCTGGACACGCTGGTCGATCTCGTTCTTGTCAAAACGGCGTAGTTTGAGGCCGAATGCCATGTTCTGACGAACGTTCATATGGGGATAAAGGGCATAATTCTGGAAGACCATGGCAATATCACGATCCTTGGGAGGAACGTCATTAACTACATCACCGTCAATACGGACTTCACCACGGGATACTTCCTCCAACCCGGCTACCATACGTAAGGTTGTCGACTTTCCACACCCGGAAGGACCTACCAGAACGACAAATTCACGGTCCTTTATCTCGATAGATGCGTCTTTTACCGCCTGAACTTCTCCGGGATATATTTTATAAACATGGTCTAATATTACTTCCGCCATGAACAATCCTCCTTAAATAGTCCAGATTCTCGGACTTTGACAAGGTAAGGACTCGTTCCCATCTGTCAAAAGAGATTCCATATAGAAACTATCACCAGGTAGCAAGTCAAGAGAATTATCTATAAATGCAAAATTTGGATTGGAAGTATCAGATAACCATACTCCGAAAGCTGGAAGATCAGTTGTGATTTTGTACACGTCGCGATCATCTTTTCTTCCGGGAACTATGGCAACATTCGGTTTCCGTAAATTCAGATGTTTGAACTTTTCCGCGAACCAGAATGAACGGACAGGTAAGGTAAATTCATCGTTCTCGTCCTGAATCTCTGCTACCAGGAAATTATCATACCTGTCTTTTATCCATTCCTCAAACGCCGCTTCAAACACTTTACAGGAGCTTTCCGGGTTAATTTCAAACGTTAAATTCCCGGATTTAACTATATTTCCTTCAAAATCAAACGTTCTTAATAATACTGAACCCGACCATTTTTTCTGCTCATCATTTATAAGATACAGGTCAACTTTTTCACTATTTTCGAGCAGTGTAATATTGCGGGAGCGATAACCTCTTTTCACCTGGTAATAGGAAGCTTTAGGGCGGAGTTTCCAGTCCAGTAGACTCCATGATACCACAGGCCAGCAATCATTCAATTGCCAGATTAAGGTTCCCATTGTCCGAGGTCGCCTGCTTTGCCAGTGTTCCACGGCCAGCCGTAAGGCCCTTCCCTGGACGTCCTGGGAAAGCTGGATGAACCTTGCGAAATCATCTGTCACACGGTGGTTTTCCACCAGGAAACGCCAGATTCTTTCAGGGCCGTCTATCTGTTTATTATGCCATTCGAGGTCAGCACTCTGTGGAAAACGGGATTCGAGTGGAAGAGCTTCGGATAAAGTAGGCAAGTTGGCGGGAGCCTGGAACCCGAACTCTGAAATAAAACGTCCCTCTTCTTCCAGGTAAAGATTTTCAGGTCGCCAGCCACTCCAGACGTTCCATACATGCCTGTCACCCTCTTCCGGTGAATTGGGAATATCACCGCCTGCAGGGCTGGAATAGATGTAGCAGGCATGCGGATCGATCTCGTGAACAGCTTCAGGTATTAACTTTGTCCAGATCGTTTTTCCCAGGTAGGATACGCCAAACCGCTCCTGGAAAACCTCGGCGTCCCGTTCGATCTCGTTATTACCGCACCAGTAAACAATTGACGGATGCCGTGCTATTTGCGCGACAGCCGACAAGGTTTCAATGCGCACATTCTCTCGAAAATCCTTGTCATCGGGATAGAATGCGCAAGCATAGGGGAAATCCTGCCAGATCATTATACCAAAACGATCAGCTTCGCTGTAAAAGTGCCTGTCCTCGTACAATCCACCACCCCAGATACGCAACATGTTCATGTGTGAATCACGTGCAAGTTCAAGGTGACGTGTATATACCCCAGGTGTTATCCGTGGAATAAATGAATCTGACGGTATCCAGTTAGCCCCTTTGCAGAAAATATCGCGACCATTCAGACGGAGGAAATAACTCTTTCCCCATTCATCTTTTTCCTGGATCCATTCAACGGTTCGTAAGCCGATCTTTTCCCTGAATCTGTGCAACTCTTTTTTGTTGCTTATCAGCGAGATTGATAAGTCGTATAAAACCTGGTCTCCATGTCCTGCAGGCCACCATAGTTTTGGCTTATCGATCACAACTTCTGTATCTATGATCGTTTCACCGTTGCCGTTGATATTATCAATATGGACATGATGATTTATCTGCTCTCCATCATGCTCAAGAGCCAGGTTTAACTCCAATGGTTCGGTGACAAGTGATTTCAGGGCTATTCGGACAGAAAGAATTCCCTTATTTCCATCTCTCTCAAAACCGTACGAGAACCAGGAAATTCTTCCCTTATTCCATGATTGAATGTACACATCACGCCAGATGCCGGAAGTGGGTAAAATCGGACCCCAGTCCCAGCCATATGAATACTGTGCCTTACGTGCCCATCCCCGGTCACCACCGAAGGAATCGGGCACTCGGCCACCTTCTTCTACAAGACGATCCACTTCTTTGACAGGGGATCGAAACAGCACCTCGAGTTTATGTTCGCCGGCTTTAATCGAATCAGGAAGTTCGAGACGATGCGAGATGAACATATTGTCTGTTTCACCAAGCTTCCCGCCATCGATATAGATTTCGGCGAACGTATCGAGTCCTTCGAAAACCAGTTGCCGTATTATTTCGCTGCCGGTTTCGTTAAATGATTCGTCCAGAACGATACTGGTGGAATACTTCCAGTCACAATCAGCTACCCAGGCGACTATCTTTTCATTCTGGCCAAAAAACGGATCGGGTATCAATCCTTCGTGGAGCAGATCGAGGTGGATACAACCGGGAACTGTCGCCGGCAGGTCCGACAACTTTTCCCGGATATTTTCCGGTGCCGGACCGGAAACATAACTTACTCGCCAGTCATCCTTGATCTGTATTTTCGGATGACTGTCAAATTCAAATGAAGTAAAAGGCATCGACTACCAATCAAAGTTAAAAACGTACACCAAGTGAATAACGGAAGACATTTTCCAGTCTGCCGAAATCCGCGTATGCTATATCAGCTACAAAAGCGACATTGCCAGTAAGGTTATAACGGACACCACCACCAGCGGTAAATCCCTGTTCCGTCTCTTCTAGGAAGAGGGTTTTCCAGCCGGTCCTCAGGAACACCCAGTTCCGCCAACTGTATTCAGCTCCCAGGTTGACATATTCGTAATTGTCATTAGGATGGATCGCGTCCGCTGCAAGTTTCAGGTTACCATTCACGCCCTGTAAAACGTCCATGGAAACACCTACCCGGAAAGTCAGGGGTAAAGACCACTTTTCCGTTTCCAATGTGGCCGGAACATTCTCGGAATTGCCCGGATTGTTTGGATCGATATCGTGTAAAAAATCCGTGTCACGACCTTGCATCTGCATGTCAGGGCCAAAATTTGAGACAGACATTCCCAGCATCAAGCCGTTAAATGGTGTCTTGAACAGTAGCCCGAGGTCAGCAGCGACGGATGATGCAGACATATGCCAGATCTTCTGATGGATATATTTACCCACACAACCAACCGAAAGCCTGTCAGTTAACCGTGTAGCGAATCCAACACCAAGCGCCAGGTCGGAACTCTCAAAATATTCACCGGTACCATCGGGGTATTCAATTGTACGCACCTTCATCTCGTCCATTGATACAGATGAAACATAAGCACCAACCATTGTTCCAATACCGATCGGAACGACACCTGAAACATGGTCGAAACTGATGTCTGCCAACCATTCCGAATGGACAAAACCTGCTTCGCCCTGTTCCATCCATGCCATGCCGGCCGGGTTCCAGTAGATGGCGCTGGCGTCATCTGCTACAGCTGTGAAAGCTTCACCCATTGCCGTAGCACGAGCGCCGATACCTATCTCCAGGAATGTCGCTGCGGTTGTTCCAACCTTTGAAACGTCAGCAGCGAAAGAAATACCGATACTGAACACTACCAATATCGCAACGGCCACCGGTATTCGGACGGCAGAAGCGATGCTGTGCGATTTACTCTTACTATTCCGCAAGCTTTTCATCATGCCCTCCTTACTTGATAACCGCAAATTTGCCGATCTTTTCACCAACCCCCGGAGCATCTACATGGAAGATGTAAACTCCATACGCGATATCCATACCATCCTTCGAAACAAGGTTCCAGGATTCTGCTCCATCCTGGAATGATTCGTTATGTTCCAGGGTTTTAACATGGAATCCACTCATGGTATAAATTCGGATTGAACACTTTCGAGGAAGGTTTATAAAATCGATTTTCCGTTCACCACGACCGGTTGAATAGGTGCTTCGAGGTTCCCACGATGATGTCGCGACATAAGGATTGGGAACCACCGCGATCCTATCCAGATCGGCTTTTTCCTTACCGGCATCGAGATGTCCCTGGTTAACAGTGAACTGGAAAACATCGTCACTGCTGAATGGTACAGGTGGGATCCAGCCAACGTAATCGCCTTCACTGAAATTGATCGGCGCTACAAATGTGCTGTCGAATGTTGAATCAATGCCGGTTATTGTGGTGTCAACAATGAAAGGTGGTGCTGTAAGACGTATTCCCACGGAAACGGCATCCTGTGCCTCATAAGGCATTATCGGAACGATCCAGAACTCGTCAACCCATCGAACTGTATCTCCCGGGGCTCGAATCCATTCTTCCCAGTATTCCGTATATCCAAAGTCTGAACGTTCATCAAGGGTTTTATTCCAGACAGTGAAGTTGACGGAATCAGCGTCAAAAACAGCCCCACCCAGGATCGATTTTGACTCATCAACCAGTTCATCGGTCCAACGGATTTCAAATGCGTAAGGCACTTTAAGTGCCACCAGTGAAAGCTGCTGGTGGAAATCAACCTCCCCCTGGTAATTCGCGTTGGTAACAACAGCTCCATACACCGAATCTATTCCAAGATCAACATCATCTTCATAATGGATTATCGGGTTATGAATCTTGACCGAAAGACCGTCTACAATTGGTGTTTCAACAAATTCATAATTCTGGTGCCAGAAGAGCGGATGGGCTATGTTTGGTTCGAGAGTAAAATATTTCCCAAGTCGGCTGGCTGTGCTATCCCTCAACCAGAATACGGGATCGCCTTCACCAAACTGTTCGAATCCACCGAACGCCAGGGAGTCGCTTTGATATACCAGTCTGTTTTCAGTAAGATCAAATAGTGACATTGATTTAGTAAACCGCAGGAAATCACCGTGATTCTCCGCGTTTTCAAATCGAATTTCATATGAATGCCCATCTTTAAGGCTGTCATTTACCAGGAGGTTTACTGTTACATCACCGGTACCTGCCCCTTCCAGGTGTAAAACACCATCCTCAAAATCCGGTTTAACGTAACCTGCGGCAGGAGCATTCGGTGTAACCATGGCGCAGTTAATATCCAGGTTAGCCTCCCCGCCAACCTCTCCAATAATAGTGCTGGTGCATTCTGTCGGCGCTATCCCGATAATCTGTCCATTTTCGTCAAAATCGGGACTGAAACGGACAACGATACTATCACCTTCATCTGAGGTTTCAACAGTGTCGATGAATGTTTTACCCTGGACAAAACCGAAGTCATAGGAAACAACCGAATAGTAGTAGGTGACACCATTCATAACGGTTGTATCGATATAGGTTCTACTGGGTGGAATGCCGGTATCGGTTCCCATGTCAAAATGCGCCCCGTAGACACCAACAAGGTGAGGTCCTATCCTGCCATCCTCCAGGTCAAATTGTACCAGGGGCTTGCGATAGGTGGGATTACCATAAGCGTCAGTAACCAGCCTGGCGTCAATAAAACTCGGATCGGTTGAACGGTATATCCGGTAACCTTCAAAATCGAATTCACGCAGGAATCTGTCATAGGATTGTTCCGCGAAATCGTCCCACATCAGGATTACCCTCTTGTCGCCGGGAATTGCTGTCAGGGTTGGTTTATAGGGTGGCTGGGCGAAATTATAATTGGCATTATAAATCGCCTGGACAGTTTCCTTATTCCTGAAAAGATCATCCTGGTCATTTCCGAACAACAACGCCATGCTGAACCGTTCAGTCTGTCCCGGATCAAGCGGGAAAACACCGGAGAAGAAATACATTCCCAGGTTCACACCGAGGAGCTGTTCATCCGTGGGAGGAATGAGCCGGCTCATTACCGACCAGTTCTGCTCCTCGTTCATCAATTCGTAAAAGTGAACCGGGAAAATAGTAAACGCGGTTAAACCAATCTGGTCCGATTCGTCTTTATCAGTAACGTCAAAATCGGGTTCACCCAGTGTGGGGATACCATCACCCTGGCCTTCATCTGGACCACGGTAACTCAAATCTGCCGGTCCAACACCATCGGCACCAAGGTCATCCATCAACGGTTCATCTTCATCCCATTCACCGTTTTCATTAATGTCACGATAGGCATCCCAGTCACCGTCGTTGTCAATCCCATCAACCCGGCTTTCGTCTATGAGATCATCGTCATCATTATCTATGCCGTCAGTAAAATTACCGGGTGATTCAAGGAAAGCAAATCCGGCATATCCAACGGGACCCCAGCTTCCCGGTGTCCCAAAACCGTTACCATCCCAGGCGTAAGCAAGGTCTAAAAAAACGTCATAACTACCGGCGTCATCACCGGAATCGTCGGTGCCACCCACACCCCAGTCGATATACATACCGAATACAGTAGAATCGTATTCAGTTGTACCGACATTTTCGATGGCATAATGCCAGAAAATACAATCTTCTGCCAGGACGTGGTTCCACTGGAACCCGCGAACTTCAACACTTAATCCCAGTCCACGACGTAGCGAATCAGTACTGTCGGGGTAAAAATCGTACTCGTTGTCAATTGCGTCGTCCATGGCAAAAAGTGTTTCGAGGTCGGCATTCAAGACACCTTTTCCGAAATAACCGTTCCAGAATCCGTCCCAGGCATGTGGTCTTCCTGGCCAGGTAAGTGGCCATGAACTTGGATTGTCGCTCATCGCCGGCTCGTTCTGGTTGGGATTGGCGTAGCCCGGTAGAGCAGCCCAGCCGATATTTTCACCGGTTATGGGATCAGAATCCATAAATTCACGGTACTGTGTGGACATCGGATGAATCCGATTTCCATGAATATCTACAGTGGAAGCTGATACTATAAGCGCTACACCATCCACATAGGAATGGTTAGTTCCTTTCGGCCAGACTCCTGCCGGTTGATCTGGCCAGTTGGCGATCATGCCGTAGTTGAAGAATTCAGTCACAACCTGATTGCCATCCATCACACCACGTTTGGTGTGAATAGGATCGCCGTAAGGTCCTTCAGCGATTGCCGCTGCTGCGAACACAAGCATCAGAACCATAACCAGTTGCAGCTTAAATATTTTAGTCATTTGGTCTGTCTCCTGTTCGCTTAAAATCCAACCGAAAAAGTCAGTTTCACCTGCCGCGGTGGATCGAAATATTCAGGATGTGCGTAATAATCCGCGAGGCTGTTGAATCCCTGTACGTTAAACGCCTGCAACGTTTGCAGGGTATATGTAGCACGCCCGGTATCAGTAAATACGTTTGTCTCGTTACGGATATCAAAGAGGTTATAGACGGACAATGTCACCCTGGCACGCATCTTTTTGTAATAGTTAAACGCCTTGTATGCCTTGAGATCAATGTTATACTTCATTGGCTTTCGTTCGCCGTTTGTATCTCCCCTGGGCTGGAGGAATGGCTGAGATGTATAGGGCAGGCCGCTGCCAACTGTGCCAATCAACCCGATTCCCCATTCACCGGGGATTCCGAAATTCAGGCTGGCGTTAATTGTGTGTGACTGATCCCAATCGAGAGGTAGTACTTTTTTCTCGCTTTCACGTGGAGGATCAGCCCTGCTGTCTTCGAAAACCCTGTCCGGATCGGAGGTGTTACCTTCGGCAACCTGGTAGGTGTAGTCAATTGTTGCGCCAACCATGTTGGACATTCGCTTATCCACGGCTACCGTGATTCCACGGACATTGCCGTAATCACGGTTTATATAACGAGCGTACTTGTTCTGGTCATAGGTTACCTGGATTTCTGTACCAAGCAGGTTACGAATATCCTTATAGAATCCGGTAACATTTACACCAACACCATCCGCTATCTCCTGCTGAAGTCCAACCTCGTACATGACTGTCCGTTCAGGCTTCAGCTCAGCGTTACCGATCTTGCTGGAAAGACGCCCGGGACGAACTTCGAATTCCGGGTTAAAATAGAGGTACTGGAACGACGGTATCTGGAAAAAATGACCATAGGAAAAGTGTACCACGCCCCGTTCAGTCAATGGGAACGCAATACCTATCCGGGGACTGAATTGTGCGTGACCGGACGCTTCGTGGTACTTGTAGTACCACTCATTATAACTTCCGTCTTCATTCTGAGGATTGATGGGATCCAATCCAGTGATCATATCACCGTTTTCGTCGAATGTTGTAAACACGTCATTATGAGGATCTGCAAGGTCATCAGGTGCTTTTCCATCCGGATGGAAATAATCGAAACGCAGGCCGAAATTCACGACCATAAAATCGTATTCCATCTTGTCCTGGACGTAAAGTGCCAGCAGGGTTGGACGATGCCCGGGACCTGAGAACGGAAATCCGCTAAATGGACTTTCAGCATCGCGGTCGGGATATTGGTTATGATTCCAGGATGAAAGGGGATTTATTTTTACACCACCATTCCCGTCATTAAGCTGTTCATCCCAGATCAACTGGAATTCCTCGAGTTCCAGCAGGTACTGGTTCAGGTCTATCCCTGCTTTCAACTGGTGAAGCTTGGTTGCCTGGTGAGTTATATCGAACTTTACACCGGCTTTACGGGTTGACCTTTCATGATGCCACATTCCCACACCACCGGTGTAATAGGCAAAGTTCAAAGCGTCTTTGCGACGTTCAGGATTCACATATCCCGGATCGTTGGGGTCCTCATGGACGTAATACTTGTACCTGTTCTCGGTAAATGAAAGATTGACCGTGTAGAACGTGTTACTGCTGATGATATGATCCCACCCAAGCATATGGTTAAACCCTGAGCGGTAACGGGTATACAAACCTTCGGGATTGTATTTAAACAACCTCAGGTTTTCTTCCGAATCATCTTCACGGTTATCCAGGTTCTGGTATTCCATGTTATCAGCATTAATGGAATATGACAGTTTCATCGATGGAGTAAGACGATAAGCCAGTTTTAACTGCCCGGAGAATTTTGCGAACGGGTCCAGAGTTACAATTTCACGGTCGCCGGACTGTTCAGTATACCAGTCATCTGGATTTGGCAGGGAAAAATTGCTCGAATCAGATGGCATATATATTCTTTGTCCGTAAAGCCGCCCGTGATCATTGAGGTAACGTCCCGAAGCAAAAAATGTCAACATCCCGTTTGTACGAGGAACGGGTCCCGATAAACTGAACTGGTAATCCTGGAGGTGAAGAGGATTAAGGTCATCCATATATGATTGCCTGTCCGGCGGATCATCATACATCCCCACTTCAATCGACCTGTCGGATATATAATCGCCGAAACCGACGGAAACATTCCCTGAATAATCTTCAGCCGAACCTTCCTTTGTGACGATATTGACAATACCACTCATCGCCTGTCCGTATTCAGCGTTAAAGGTTCCGCTGATTACCTGGATCTCCTGGATGGCGTTATTTTCAACCTGGTTGGAGGTGGTTCGATCGAACGGATCTCTGTCTGAATAGGGATCGGAAACCATTACGCCGTCGATCATGTAGACTACTTCGCTCGAGCGTCCCCCGCGGAAATGGCCGTCAACAACTCCAGCCTGGAGATTCACAACATCACCGAAGTCTTCCACCGGCATCATCTCTATCTGTTCCGCACCGACCATAGCTTCGCTGCTGGTCAAATCCCGTTTAACTACCGGCCTTTCCATTACAAGGGTAACCGCCGGGGCTGCTTCCATCAGGGTCTGCTCAAGTTCAGCGTCCAGGCGGGTTGTTCGGTCAATGTTGATAACAACTTTTTCAAACGTAACGGCCTGGTAACCCATCACAGATATTGTCACAGAATAAATACCCGGTGACAGGTTCAGGATGATGTACTCGCCCTCGAGATCGGTAGCTGCCCCCCTGAAGCTGCCGACAACAACAACGTTTGCGCCAACCAAGGGCTCACCGGTTTCTGCGTCAACTACTCTCCCGGTAATCTTACCTGTGGTTCCCGCGAACGTCGTTCCGTAAAACAGCAGGAAAATAAAAAGGAGCGAAAACAGGATAGTTTTCCGTTTAACATCCATATCCACCTCCATCATGGATAAATCAATTGATGTGTGAGGTATTAGTCATTTTTCATTACCTGGATTTGGAGTGATTATTCGACAAATAATTAATTATTCTTTGATGATAATTTTTTATGATTGTTCAAATTGACTATATGTAACCGGTCGAATATCCTCTTCGGATGAAGCTGCGGCGACGATCAGGCCGCAGCTTCAAACCGTTAAAGAGGAAGGGAACCAACCTTGGCAGATATTTTTCTGCCAGGGTCAGAGGAGTTTTATTTCAAGTAAATCATCTTGCGGACAACGGATTGACCGTTGAAGTTAAGACGATAGAAATACATACCTGAACCGAGATTCAGGTCGTTTAACCCGCTGGAGAAACTCACCATGTGAGATCCCGGCATATGGAAACCATCGGCAAGTACTGCCACCTGGCGGCCAAGTACGTCGTAAACCTCAAGGTGCACATTGCCAAATGTCGGCAGGGAATAATGGATCGTTGTAGTCGAGTTAAACGGGTTGGGATAATTCTGCTCAAGGGTGATTGTTGTCGGCAGTGCTATTTCTGCTTCAAAAGAAGGATCATTAACTCCACTGATCATGATGTCCATCTCACGGATCGCGAAGTCATCGTAGTAAATTTCACCCTGTACTGTAGTATTATACCGAGCGCGCATTGATGCACCGGTTGCCTCTGGCGGAGCTACGGCTGTTACTCGATAGTGTGTCCAGTCTTGTGTTTCATCAATCTGCTGGCAGTATACAAACTTATCTCCACCGGTCAAGTCCCAGCTATGTGCTATGTCGCCGGTATGCCAGAACCAATTGAGACAGGCTCGTTCTGCAACGTTTGAGACAAGTGTTCCACTTGGCCAGTATTCAGGATCGAGTGGTGAAATGCTAGCGGTTTTCATCCAGACGCTGAATTCATATGCCATCTCCGGGGTAACTGGAACCGGCACGGAATAAAATACCATTTCGTCTGTTTCTGCGTCTGTTTCCAGCAGTTTCGCGGCATGGGTTCCTGAGTGTGCCATTTCATACTCAACCATGTTGGCAAAACCGATGAGGTCACCACTTGTCCAGTTCATGAATCCTGCAGGAGTTTCTGCACTCCAGCCAAAGACACCTGCTGACCATTCCTCAGCTGAATAACCGAACTGATCAAACCAGACAGTACCGGTGGCGTCGTCACTCATCCAACCCTCGATGTATGCTGCATCAGGCACGTCAGAAAGCAGAATTTCACCGGTATATTGGGTCCAGTCAGTATCGGCAGTTGTCTGGTCAACCGTAACCCAGGCTTCACCAACAGATACATCATTTGTATAGAATGTAAAGTGGACACCAATTTCTTCTGAATAACCAGCGGGATCAGTATTTACTCCCATGGTTTTTGCATAGAAAGAACATTCGTAAAGAACGGCTTCCATACGATTCCAGTAAGTCTGAGCCTGGTTCATGCTTAGCCAGCTGGCGGCATCACCGGTTGCGTCTTTTTCAATCTTCAGTGACTTCATACCTTCAGATGCTTCGTCGTCAGCCCAGGTGAGGGTGCCGTTTTCATCACCTGGCTCCCAGAAGAAGGGTTCCATGGTTTCAAGGTCGGCATTTTCAACCAGGTTGTCGCCAAGCATTACCTCTTCAAGGGAGAAATCATCATAGTAAACAGTTCCCATCACCTCCGTGTTGAAACGGGCGCGCATGGAAAATCCTGCAGCCTCTTCAGGGGCGGTAATCAATGCACCGATCTGGCGCCATTCGCTGGCAACTTCAACCTGGGTTGGGTAAATAAACCGGTCTCCACCCACTAAATCCCATGAATGCTCTATATCGCCCACGTGAAAGAAGAAGTTAAGGGCGAAACGATCGGCTATGTAATGCGGTACATTGCTGGTCGGGTAATAATCCCAGTCAGTGTTAATATCCTCTACATAAACCCAGACGCTGGCATAGTATGTATGGCCTGGTGTTACAGGAACCGGAGTTGTATAGAAAACCATTTCATCTGTTTCTGCATCGGTTTCCATCAACTTCGCGCAGTGAGTGCCGGTGTGAGAGTCTTCGTGTTCAACCATGTCGGCAAAACCGATGAGGTCTCCACTTGTCCAGTTCATGAATCCGGCAGGTGTTTCAGCACTCCAGCCAAACACTCCTGCCGACCACTCTTCAGCAGAATAACCAAACTGGTCGAACCAGGCAGTACCTGATGCATCTGATCCCATGATGGCTTCAATGAAGGCCTCATCAGGAACATCGGACAACAGGATTTCACCTGTGTATTGTGTCCAGTCTACATCAGCGGATGTCTGGTCAACAGGAACAAAAACTTCACCTACAGATTCACCCTCGGTCAAGAAGGTAAAATGAACACCGATTTCTTCATTTTCTCCAGCTGGTGCCGTGTTTACGCCCATGGTCTTAGCGTAAAAACTGCATTCGTAAAGAACTGCTTCCATACGATTCCAGTATGTCTGAGCCTGGTTACCACTCATCCAACTTGCGGCTGTTCCAGCATCCTTGACTATCTTTAGTGACCTCATCCCGTTCGAGGCTTCATCTTCTGCCCAGGTAAGTGTTCCACCCATTTCATTGGTGAACCACCAGAACGGTTCAACAGTCTCCAGGTCACCATTCTCGATAAGATTCTGCGCGGCTGTCATTCCCGCAAAAGCGAGCATGAAAACCATCACAAAACCTACCAGGAATAAACGTTTTACTACATGCATTTTGTCCTCCTTCTTCATGCGTTTAACCGCATCCAATTTTTAAGGATGTTCTTTTTTAATTTTAGATGTTCGGCTCCTGAACGAACCCCATGAGTTTTAGGTTGTTCAGTTTGTTTTAATGGTCCATTTATTATCCTCTATTTGAAGTATGTATGAACGATCTCCCGATTTATATGTAGCCGATTCCGGAATATTATCGATTTCTTTTGTTGAATAAAAAGCTTCGCGTGCCTTTGGCAGGTTCTCTATTAAGTGCAAAGCAAACAGGGCTTCGATTGTAGATTCAGCGCCGGAATTTTTATTTACGGTTGAGTCGGCATTAATGCCGTCAAAACATCTGCCGGTTATTTGGTCATACATCTTTTCACCTGCGGGATTATTCCCATTCAGCCACGAGGCAGCAAGCCCCGCGGCGATGGCATATTCCTCATTACCTGTTAACTCGTACATTTCAACCTGGCAGGCAACAAGACAGGCGATATCATAAGCAATCTGTGAAAAACGGCGGGTATTGACGGTGTCACCATCAACAAATTCGATGTGAGCCATCATTCCTTCAGCGATCAACCACCTTTGGAAACCGTCAGCTTCTTCTTTCGCTGAATTAATCCAGTCCTCACGATTTAAAACTTTTCCAGCTTCAAGCAGTGCCTGGACGGACAGGCTCCCGTATGCATGCCAGACATTACGCCAGCTGCGATGGACGCGATAAGGGAACATTTCGCTTGGAGGTTCGGCGGCGTTATACACCTGGTTTGCGAAATATTCAATCAGGTCATCGTTTGTAGTGTCATTCAAAGCTTCATGCCATCGAACCAGGCCAAGGACAAACAGGGCAGCTACATCATGGCCGATTTCCGGCGGATTTTCACTTTCCAGGTAGGTAGAACGCATTCTGCTTATGGACATATTCCCTGCGTTTAGCAAATCCTTGAGGAACGGTGGATTTTCGGCTTTACCCTTTGGGAATGCATCACTCAGTACAGCAACACCTTCTGCTATTGAGCGGAATCCTCGAGCTCCCCACCAACCCATTGATTTAACACTGTTCTCGTGGGTACGGTTTATTTTACCATCTTCCCATATAAAGTTGTAAAAGTTCCCATCTTCAGCCTGTAAAGCCAGGACATACTTCAACAACTCAATTGCAGGATAAATCACCGCCGTATCACCTGTAGTTTCATACCGCCACAGATAGAGCCGGGCGGCACGAGCGACATCATCTACACAGACAATCCCTTCGTCTTCATCTCCTGTCCAGGAATAGGTCGGCGCGTTTGCATATATATTTATTCCCAGGCATTCTTTCCCTTCGACGTTAACAACTCGCTGAAGATGCTCAAGGTGATCAAGGTTAATTGAAATCGCGTTTTCTTCCGGTTTAGTTTCGCTCTGTTTACTCGCACAACCGGAAATAAAAAGGATAATCGCGACCAGTCCTGCTAATAAAGCTGGTATATGTTTCCGAACATATAACATTGTCGATTATCCTTTCAGTCCTGATGTTGCCATACTTTCAATGAAATACCTCTGCAGGAACAGGTAAGCCAATATTATCGGGATAGTCATAACTGCTGCCGCCGCAAGCTGCATCCCGATCTGTGATTCCGCCTGCCCGCTTACCGCGAATAGTGCTACCATCTGTGGCATCGGCATTATTGTTTCCTTGCGTACAACAATCAGCGGCCACAACGCTTCGTTCCAGATTCCCATAAAATGAACAATACCCACTGTTATCAGTGCAGGTTTAGACAACGGCCAGAAAATCCTGAAAAGGATTCCAAGGTCGCTGAGTCCATCAATTCGAGCGGCGTCAATCAGGTCTTCCGGGATAGCCATAAAAAACTGGCGGAATAGCAGGATGGCGAACGGACTCATCGTGTATGGCATAATCAGCCCCGCGTAAGAATCCGTCCAGCCAAGTTTCACCATCAGTACATATAGAGGAATCAACGTCAACTGGAATGGCAAAACCATCGTAAAAAGGATGACGTTAAAAATTGTATTCCTGCCCCTGAACTTGAGACGGGCTAACGCGAAACCTGTCATCGAGCAGAGGACAAGGACACTAACCGTCGAGATTACTGAAACCAGGAGACTGTTAAACAGGCTGCGGAAAATGGGTATCTTCTCGATCATCTTGGAGTAACTGTCCAGGCTGTAACTCGAGCCGAGGGGATTAAAGGTCATTATTTCCGCTTCCGGTTTCAGGGTGGCGGTCATCATCCAGAAAAACGGGTAGATAACCGTCACAGCCGCGGCGATAAGGAAGAGGTATAAAATCAGTCTTGACAAAAACTTAATCCTCATCTAGTCCTCCCTCTCGACAAATTTTCGTTGCAGGAGAACTACCGTCAGAACTATAAACGCCAGGGCAAAGCCGATTGTAGCAGCATATCCCATGCGGAAGAATGAAAACGCCTGCCGGTATACATAAAGCACGCCCGACAGTGTTGAATTCATCGGCCCGCCGCCAGTCAGCACATAAGGCTCAATAAACAGGCTGAAACCGCCAAGGGTAGAAAGTATCAATACCATTACCATCACCGGGTTGATCGCCGGGATGGTTATATGGAAGAATTTCTGGAGTGTGCCTGCGCCGTCAATATCTGCCGCTTCATACAATTGCCTTGGAACACCCTGCAATCCTGCCAGGAAAAGAACTACATATAATCCTACATTTTTCCATGTCGCCATTACAGCTATCGAGGGCATTGCCCAGCTCGGATCCGTGATCCAGGGAACACGGCTTATACCGACCATTCCCAGCAACTGATTAAGGATGCCGATATCTGTGCTGAATAACTGTTTCCACATCACCGTTACTGCTACACCCGAAACAACTACCGGCAGGAAAAACGCGGCACGGAAAAATCCACGGGCAGGCAGGTTACGGTTAAGCAGTTCCGCAAGTACCAGTGCGATTGCTACCTGTAAGGGAACGTGTATTACCAGGAATACAAGGGTGTTTATTATCGATTTCCAGAAAAGAGAATCACCGAACATCTCGGCGAAATTACCCAGCTTGACAAATTCCAGGGGACCTACAATCGACCAGTGATGGAAAACGAGAACAAAGGAGAAGATCAAGGGGTATGCCACAAACAGGGCGAAGAAAATTATGTACGGCAACACCAGGGGATACCCGGTGACCGGTAATTTTCTTTTTAATGATATTGTGTTTGTTGACATCTTAAATCCCACGTGCCTTTAGCACGTTTTTGCTTCTCTTTACCGCTCTCCTGATGGCTTCTTCAGAATCGCGTTTCCCCTGGATACAACAGGCATCGAATTGTTCATTAATCGAATCAAAAACCTCCTGCATCGCTGGATTCTGGTCAAATCCACGCGTATACGGTACTTTTTCCGCGAACTGTGCCATCATTGGTTTGTTTTCGAAATAATTCGCGTAGAGGCTGTCTTCAAGCAGGTCACGTCTCAACGGTAACTGCTGGCATATTTCCATCAATCTCAAATCAGCTTCAGCAGAGACCAGGAAACGGACAAAATTCCAGGCCGCTTCAGGATGTTTAGTTGTGGCGAAAATCCCGATACTTTTTGGATCGCCGAATGTGTAATGGTCGCCCTCATAATCATCAGGGACCGGGATAGGTCCAAACGCGTATTCGAATCCTTCCGGCTTGAATTTTTCCGTATGAGCGATATTCCAGGGACCGGTTATATGCGCTGCCATGTGCTGCTTGAGGAACATGTCCCCGACAAAGATTGACTTCGAATAATGTCCCTCTTTAAATCCTTTTGCGTAAAAATCAAACACACTCTTCGCAGCATCATTATCAAAATCTACCATTCCATCTTTCAGCAGCATTTTGCCACCCGTTGCTGCTATATAGAATGGATAAAAATCAAACAGCCGTTGGCGCCATTCTGCGACAATATTCAGGTCTGCCATCCAACGGTCGTATTGACCGTCGCCGTCAAGGTCGCTGGCTACCTTTTCCGCGATGCTGTGCCACTGGGACCAGGTCCTTGGCAATTCTTTGACGCCCACATCACGGAGAACGCCAAGGTTGTACTGGATCAGGATGGGATTACCCTTCCATGGAACCTGGTAAAGTTTCCCGTCTGAAGCGATAAAGTTTTCTTCCATTCCTTCCGGTAGACGGTTGGCTAGATACTCACGGGCATCGTCGAACCGGTCGATTGGTACAAGTGCCCTGGCACGTGCCAGAAGAGGAACGATAATAGGGGGTACATTAGAGCAGATATCGGGTGCGGTTCCTCCCGCTGCGGCTATGATCAGGACTTCTTCACCGGAACGTCCCTCCGGAAGAGGTTGAATAAATACCTGTGTATCTGGATGAGCTGCGTTCCATTTTGCGACAAGTTCACGGCCAAGGTTGATTTCGTGAGTATTGGAAGATGGCCAGTATGTCAACTGTACCTTGCCATTATCTTTTGATACTTTCCCACATCCGGATACCAGCATTAATGATACCAGGCATCCGGCAAACAGATAGAATAAACGAGTTCTTCTTATGTAACCCATTTCTATCATCTAGTTAAAAATCTCCTCCATTAATCCAACCTTTTGCCAATTACTCAAATCACCTCATCCCTGGCTTGTTAAAAAGTCGAGAAGTTCTTCCATCTTAACCGAAATAACACCGATTACCGAATCCGCACCACCATAAAAGATGTCCAGGGTTCCGTTCTGGACGACCAGTCCCTCTGGGAAAACCACGTTGTTGACATCGCCCACATTCTCCCAGTCTTCAATCGGTTCGAACAGGGGTTCAATAGTTTTTCCGATAATTCGTTGAGGATCATTCAAATCGAGTAGTGCAGCCCCTGCACGGTAGGTCGAACGTGGTTTCTGGGTCACACCATGATAGATCATCAACCACCCGGCTTCTGTTTCGATGGGAACAGGACCCATCCCGATATGGGAATCCTCCCACCATTCCTTACATGCCATCAGGCGGAATTCATCCATGTGACGCAGGTAGTCTTCCCAGTAGGAGTTGTCGTCAAGCTGATCGAGACTATCGAGATAGGCTATCTGGATATCAGGACGAAGTCGATGGATCATGACAATCTTTCCGTCGATCCTTCTTGGGAATATTGTTGCGTCCTTCTCCCACAGGTACTGGCTTGGCGAATCCATCGACCACCTGTCCCTGTAAACACCAAGCTTCGGATTGTCTTTAATTATCTTGATCGCTTCCTCGTTGGTAAACAGAGGTCCTATCAGGTGGCGGTTGCCAAGATTTTCTATGCTGGGTCCAAAAGCATGGGCTAAACGTGCGTGGTTCCCATCATAGGCTGTATAGAAAAGGTGAAGATTATTATCATACTTTACCAGCCTGGGATCTTCTATACCCATGATTTCAAACTCTTCTTCAGGAACCATCAACGGTTTTTCACTGCGCCAATCTACAACAGGCTCTTCTCCCTCGTATCTTAACTTCAGGTATCCCATGCTGGAGACCATGTCAGGCGCAACCGCCCTGTATAGCATGTGCAGGGTACCTTCTTCTTCATGAATACATGGATTCAAAACAGCCCGGCGTTCAAATTCTGCTTCCCCCGGTTCCAGAAATAGACGACGGTTAAATACTTCAGGATGTTGTTTCATTACTTATCCTCTCAAATCTTTCTTATACCATTATGAGCGATTCCAGTGGATTCACGGATTATCATCTCCACCCCCTCACGGATAACCTTTGATTGTTTATAACGGCGGCTGATCAAATCCACCAGCGTCTGCACCGCTATCGCCCCAAGGTCCTCCTTGTGTACCCGTACAGTTGTCAATGGGGGATCAAGAATCGTACATGTTGGTACATCATCAAAACCGACAACGGAGATCACTCCGGGTACGGCAATCCCGATGTCCTTCAAAACATTTAAAACACCCGTCGCCATGGCGTCATTAGCACAAACAAGTGCTGTAGGCAGCTGGCTGTTCTCCAGCAACATCAGGCAGGCATCAGCGCCACGGTCGGGATTCATATCACCTTCTGCAAATATCACCCAGTTCCGGTTTTCATTAAGGTTTTTCTCTTTTAATCCCTCCCGGAATCCTTCCAGCCTTTCGCGGACACTTGGATGATCAGGTTCCGCGCCGATAAACCCAATTTTTTCATGTCCAAGCGATATCAAATGACGAACAGCCTCCAGTACTCCCCTGCGGTTATCGATTAAAACCTTTGCGCCGGGAAAACGGTCGTTGCCGTAATCGACAAAGACGGTTGGTATATCACGGGCGAGTACGTCCCGAATAAGCTTGTCAGGGATGTTTCCGGCGATCATTACACCGTCAACGTTACGTTCACGAAGGAAACGGGGTAGATGCTTCTGCTCCTTGTATTTCTTTGGAACGGACGTTAACAGGACATATAAATCATGATTCCTGGCCTCAATCTCAGCGCCCAGGAAGACACGTGTATAAAATGGTTCCGCTCTGGAGAAATGGGTGTCTGAGACAATAAATCCAAGGTTGCCGCTAGTACGTTTTGCAAGGTCACGGGCCGACCTTTGGGGGGTGTAGTCAAGCTTGTTGATAGCGGCATTGACACGCTTGAGGGTGTCTTTGCTGACATAACCCTTCTGGTTGATTACCGCGGAAACTGTTGATGGTGATACCTTGGCTAACCGTGCTACATCACGGATAGTGGGAGCCATGCTACCTCGAAACGTTTCGATAAATTGTTTTGCCGGGGAGAAAACGACCGACAAAACAACCATCGTTTAAATGATTGTTAACAATATCTTATGATTGAACCCGAATTTTAATAAAATGTCGAACCGGTTCGATACTTAGAAATAGTAACAAACTCACGGTTTTGTCAAGCCTCCAGAGAGGTAAAAACGATTTTTTTCACAAATTTTCAGAAGGTTGGCTCTCGAGGGGATATGGGATGTCAACAGAAGTTTCTATATAGGGCGCTGCCTGGATTGACTTTCTACCGATTCGAACCTGAGCGAAGCTTGCGGCCTGCGAAGTACAGCCGTGAACAAACGGTCCTCTTGGAAGCTCATCCTCACCAATCAAGCGTACTACGGTGGCACTCAAATAGTAAAAAACATGATGTAATTTGTACAATTCACTTGATGCTAAGATAAAAATTTTACTTAAAATAATTGAGATAACTCTTTAAAATCTTGATTTTATATAAATCAATATTTACACTCCAATTAAGTCGCCAGTAAGTCTTTCTATTCCGCACAGCGTCATGCGTACTAACCATCGTTGAATACCCTACATCCACTGGCACAGCATCAATGTTTTTAAATGAGGGAGGAATCATGCGATATTTTATTGCTATTCTTTTGCTTGTTCTATTTTTATTACTGTTTGTGGTAGGATGTAAGTGCCTGCCTGCTCCGACAACCGATACTTCACCTCCAACAGCTGGTCTTATTATCGAGTGGACGGATGTCCAGGGACAGTTACAGTCACAAACAATCACCAGCCTCGATACAGACCTAACCATTACTGCGGATAGTGACCGCGAGATTTCTGTAATGTATATGGGATCTGATAACCAGGGAATGCGTTCCATTCATCTTGACTACGACATGAGTTTATCTACAGGCACCGGCAGTTCAACTCCGACACTTACAGCCATTGAGTTTGTAAGCAATTGTCCGCGTGGAACACTTTCTGATGCAGAAGTTTTCGGACCTACTGGAAATGAACATTGGAAGTACAACTTTGCAACCATCTCAAAGAATTGGGTCGGTTTATCCAACATCTCAGCCAAGGTAACCGTACTGACCGAGTAGCTTATTGGAAAGGGGGTAAAAATGTTAAGCTTAAAAACGTCGCTAATAATCTTAGCACTGTCTACTTTAGTGTTGTTTATAATTTCTTGTGGCAGCGATGAAGGCACACCTGTAGAAAGCGAGCCTGAATCTGAATTTGCGGGGTTCGAACAACATATTATAACAGGATCTACATTTGGTATGAATGAGATATGTTGCGGTGACTTCGACAATGACTATGATTCCGATTTTTTAGTTACAGATGGTAATGCCACAAACTGGTGGGAAAATGTTGGAGGTGGAGAATTCACTGAGCACGCTTTCTCCTCATATCTCAGAGACGTTCATTGTAATGATATCAATAACGATGGCAATATTGATGTTATTGGTACATACAGTTTTAATCCAATGTTAAATTCAGGGTGTAGCCTGTGGCTCAATGATGGAACGGGTAATTTCAGTGAAATCAGGATTTCAGAATCCGGCTACCGAATATCATGCCTCAAGGACATCGACAACAATGGATACCCGGATCTTATTATTAGTAATGGATATTATGATATCGATTTGCGCTGGCTGACCTGTGATGAGAACTTAAATTTTAGTGCCCATTCGTTGTCAATCGACTCAGCGAAGGTGATTAATGCCTGCGCTGAAGATTTAGATGCAGATAATGATAATGACTTTATTGTTGGTTGTGGTACACCATACCCGATGGATGAGACAGAATCAGGTTCAAACTTCCACTGGGTTGAAAATGAAGGAGATGGAGATGCTTTTATTGTACATGATATCCAACTGGATGAGAATGCTGATGTGTACCGGTCGAAATTCCGGATAGCTGATATAGATCAAGATGGTAATATGGATGTGATATGTTATTACAGTTACGATGGTCTGTTTATACTGAATAATGAAGGCAATATGTCATTTTCTGTTGAATGGTTGGGAATTTCAGGTCGATGGGAAAATGTCTGTGTTTTTGATCTGGGTGATGATGGATTGCTGGATTTAGTCGCTCTTAGTTCAAATCATGACATTTTTCTCTTTTTGCAAACGAATGCGTTTGAATTCGAAACAACAGAAATTACTGACCATCCTCTCGATTTAACTTTTTACGATCTCGATATTGGTGATATCGATTCCGATGGAGATATTGACGTTGTTGCAGGAGGGTATGATGGGCTAGTATGGTTTGAACAGATCTGGGAGTAATCTTATAGATTGATCATTTTATAAATAATTGCAACTGAATCCCCGGATATCCGTCGGCTGACGGACTATCCGGGCTACTTTTCTACTTTTCAGCCGGCTCCGGAATTTCACGCCAGGCTATAATCGCACCCGGCATGACATGAGCTATATAAACCATCTGAAACGCCAGCAGCTTATCCATCACGCAGATAAACTCGAGGTATGGACCCAACCTTTCAGTATGAGCGGCAATAAACAGGTAGAGCATTACCAGGCTGACTACGGCGTAAAATCCATACGCCTTTCCAGTTGCACGGTGGGTCTGCTGGAGTTCACGTTCGTCGAGGGTTTCCGTCTTGGCGTGAGTCAGCTTCCAAAGTCCCGTTGTTCTATAGGCAACAATATGTGTATAGATCAACAACATCATGACCATCAGGATAGCGAACAACCACATAACCGGGAACTGTCCCTGGCCTAAACGATCGTTGGCCTTTTCAGCAAAAAAGATGAACGCGGGAAGTAGGGCACATCCTGCAAAGTTTCCTGTCACCGCCCATCGTCGGTGGCTTCTAATTTTATTACGATCCATGGATAGACCCTCCATCTTTCTGCCTTTCCATTAATACCTGGCTGAGCGGTTTCATCGGTTCCGTCGAAAAAATAAACTCAATCGGCAAATCGAAGTATTCGCTGATCTTGAATGCCAGGTCCAGGCTGGGATTGTATTCACAACGTTCCAGGTAGCCCACGGTTTGGTAATTCACCCCGATCGCCTTTGCCAACTCCTTACGTGAAACCCCCCGTTCCTCACGTAAAACAGCGATCCTGTTGTATAGTTTTCGTGTATTCATGATGTAAATATACGTTATCTATTGTAGAACTACAACAGATAGTATTAAAAAATATATTAGATTGCTCCAGGAGGTATTTAAGGTAGCCCGGGACTTGTGCGACGTGGCGTATCAGCGTAACCCGGGGATTATTTTGAGATCCGTTTGGTAGCAAAGTCGGGATATCCTTCTCCCCGGACCGTGGGCGGTCTGGGCTACATCTGAATCCCATAAAGATAGTTGCATCTTTTGTGTCGTTGCGAGCGGAACGTAGTGAAGCGAACCGAAACGTCAGTGTAGCTCGGTGGGTGTAGTTTCCCACCAACAAAGCAATCTCATCATAAAATTATATTTACGTTTAGTAACAGCATTAAGAAACCTGACTTGCGAGTCAAATCGGGCCACCCTGTTATTTCTTTCTCGCGAAAAATCCGAGGATAACACCTAGTGCGACAGCCCAGAGAGCGGCAAGGCCCACCTGGAAATCGGACGACATCAGGTAGCCCGGGATCAGCGCATCCCGGGATTAATTAAGAAACCCGATTTGCGAGTCAAGTCAGGCCACCTGTTATTTCTTCCTGGCAAAAAATCCGAGGATAATACCTAGCGCAACTGCCCAGCGAGCGGCTAAACCCACCTGGAAATCGGACGACATCAGGTAGCCTGGGATCAGCGCATCCCGGGATTAATAAAGAAACCCGATTTGCGAGTCAAATCGGGCCACCCTGTTATTTCTTCCTCGCGAAAAATCCGAGGATAATACCAAGTGCAACAGCCCAGAGAGCGGCTAAACCCACCTGGAAATCTGACGGCAGGCTGAAGGTCAGGGTATGAGCCGGGATCCAGAACCAGAGTAATGTCCACCAGGCTTTATGCAGGCTGGGCCAATCCATCTCTTTCTGTTCAATGGCATTGTCTGTCCACCTGTGGAAAAGCATCATCACTGGTCCGAAAATGAGATTGGTAAAAATTGATACAGAGATGGCTTTAACAATCAGGTTATCCTGTGCGGCTTTAAACCAGAATCCTTTTGCGGTGATGGCTTCAACAAATCCGAAGAATCCTGTAAAAGCGTATTTGAAGGTGATGCCGAGAAATGCCCAGACGATAACTTTAGCGATTAACCGCCAGATTCCCGGTCCAAAGAAGTACCATTTTCCAAGCCGGATACGAGCGGCGAGTAATTCACCAAACGTTCCCAGTATCGCTACCTGTACCGCACTGGAGAATAACGGAAAATCCTTCAGGAAATGAAGATACCAGTCTATCAAAATGATTTACCCTTATAGTTGTATTTTCCACGTGGAAAGCAAATATCGGAAAGGAATATAAGAAATAATCTAGTCAGTTATTATCGTAAACGACCTTAAAATCCTGTCCCTCTTTTCCAAACCGGGCGTTTCCATACCTGCTGGCGTCGTTTTTCGAGGGGAACTTTCCTGTCCAGACAAGAAATAGTGTACTTTTACCGTTTCTGCGTGGCACTACTCTGACGGAATCGTCAGTCTGTCGTGTTTTTTCCGCCAGCGTTTCGGCACGTTGACGGGATTTAAAAGCACCTATCTGGACAGAATAGGGACCATTGCTGGATTTCGGGACATGGGCGTAAATGGTATGATTTTCAGAATAAAAATCCCGCTTAACAACCGGCATTATTTCATCCAGCCGGGGAACTTTCCCACCATGAAACAGCTTGGTCGAGTACAAGGGATTTCGATTAAGATTTTCAAGAGATTTTTTAACCATCTGAGTATCAGCTACAAGACGGTAATACCCAAGAAGATGGAACCAAGCTATTGTCTTTGCTTCCGGCGATGAATCCCGGTGTTTGACAACTGACT
>JANQEY010000241.1 GCA_028278125.1 bacterium
AAAACACGCTCATTTTGTCCATTAAGTCCATAACATTTTTCGTGGTTGCACCACGGTTGCACCAGGAAAGGCAATTCAATCATTCAAGGTTACATTAAAAATCACATAAATATAATCCTATCATGATAAAATCGTTTTTCCTGTTTATAATACTCATAACACTTTTCGTTTGTGTCGTACGCTTCCACTAAACAATTCTAAATTTTATAATATTAGGAATAATTACTGGCTAGATTTTTTAGTCATTTTCTTTTATCCACCCTCACCCCGCGCCAGCTTTTTCATAGCGCCATAATAAAGCACATTATCGACGTAATCATCTGCTAACGAACAGCCCTCCGGCAGGTAATTGACCGTGCTGGTCCACTGCACTTTGCGGTGCAAGGCAAAGTCTTTTTCCATCGCTGCGGCCATGCAGCCAGCACCGACGTTGTACGTCGCCAGGGTTATCGACCACAGGTCATCGTAGCTGGTGGCATAGGGCAAATCCAGGCCAGTGACGTTGCGCACCAGTTGCCCGGCCTGCCCACAAGCGGCGATAAGCGTATCTGCCAGCAAATGGATCTCGGCATCGGTGCCGATGGTCTGCATGGCTAACCCCCGCAAGTATTCCTGGTTGTACTCGGATAGGTTTGTGTATCCTGAAGCGCAACGAGTCTCACCCAGATAGGGAATGCAAACGTCCAGGTAGTAATCGACGTTCCAGGTCAGCAGCAGATCAGCGCCGTCTTCGGTGAGCATGCCCAGCCCCCACTCCTCCCGGTCGCGTTCACAGGCAGCCGGCCAGAACTGCGACTCCTGGCCGATCATACCTTTGAGTACGCGCGGCGGCACGTTCTTCTCCTGGCTGGCGTACAGGATCAAATCGTCATAGGCATTCTGGCGCTGGTACACCTGGGCGATGGCAGCCTGGATTCCACAGGTGTTGGCCGCGCCGCTCTCCAGCATGCCGCCCTCCGGGCAATTTTCGCTCTCCACCTCACCAGTCCAGATCAAGTTGCCGGCCAGCAGCGCATACTGGTGGTTGGTATGCAGTTGCTTATATCCATCTAGCCGTTCACTCCAGGGGAAACCTTCATCTTCCAGGTCCGGGAAGACCTGCCAGATGCTGGCGCAAGGTGGCGTCAGTTGCTCCCAGGGTTCGCCTAAGACCTCAAAACGGTAACCATCGTTATCTCTCAACTCCAGGTTGCGCATACGGAAAGTGTGCGTTTTGGTCTGGTCGCCAAAACTGGACTCAGCCCAGTAACTGACCACCACGCCCTTTTTATCTGTCACCGGCAGCTTGACCGAGCAGAGATCCCCGTGGCAGTCATGACCTTTGTCTCCGACCTGTATGTGGATATAGTTAATATAATAACCCTCTACAGCCTCTACACCCTGGAAGGAAAGCTGTGGACGTTCGTTGCAGGTCTGCCAGGGCGGGCAGTTGACCGTATTGACGTACACCTCTGGTGGGAGCAGGTCGACCAGCTCGGTGACTTGGGACTCGGAGTGGTTGATGAAGTTGAGCACCAGCCCTTCACATTTACCGGGCTTATCGGGTGTACTACATGGAGGTGTATCGCGCCAGGCATCGTGGATCGTCTGGCCACAGGCGGACTTGACTTGCTCCAGTGTGGGGTATTCCTCGTTTTCCAGCGTGAGATAACAGGCCACCTGTCCGTTCTGCCACCAGAACAGCCCCCACTGATAGGCTTGTTTTGTGCTGGTTACCCATTGGCTGCGTGAAGGCAGTGGGGGCGTGGGAGTGGGTGTGATGGTAGGCGTAGCTGTGGCCGTGGGGGAAACAGTATAAGATTTAGATGAACCAAGACTAAGAAAAGAGACCAGGGAAATTAACAATAGGAAAGTAGAGGGATAAAGAAATCCAGCAGTGGTATGCTGTTTGGTAGAAAGACTTATACAGCTTTCAGATTTCACCCTTCAATCTCCCAACTTACTTCTTCAAATCATTATTCCAATTATTCGATTTCTTACTTAAATACATCTTGTTATTATTCTCACACAATAGGCTGTCACTACTGTCAATCACGGTAATAGGTAGTTACACCTTCCTTGAGTGACCTACTAACGTAGGGCCCCATCGTAATTTTGCCTTTACGGGCATGGATTTTAGAAAAGCGTTGTACCCTAGAAGCTATTTATGTAGTATTCAATATGTATAAACATAATATTGAAAAGTAATATCAAATTATTACTTTATTCTAATGGCCGAAACAATAATCAATAATAATTGTGAATGAAACTAAATATAATAATAATGAAACTGCAAGTGCACTATTTGCTATAGAAAAAAAGCCCATAGTATACTTTTCAATTTTCCTATATTGTAGATATTTGAAAGTCCAAAATATCCCACCAGCAAATAAAAAAAGGGCCAAGATAAATAAAAATTCATTCATAAAAAACTCCAAGTTCATTCAATCGGTACAACATCGAACCCATTTATTATATCTACAAAATCATAACCTACTCCCGCTAGACTACCGTAAAAACCACCTAGTGGGAAAGTAGCTACAACATCTGTATAGAATTTTGCCTGAGAATATGCAGATTCAATATAACTTCCTTTTGATGCTTGATACAAAGTCCAAATAATCTCTGCACCGCTTGCGGATGCTTCCATTGCAATTGCGGGTGGTATTCCGACTCCACTCACAAATGATATAACAGACGCCCCATCCACAAACATACCAAAACAATCAATTCCCAATGCTAAAAACGGCTCTATTCCTCCGCTATACGTAAATTCTACTGTCGGCATTAATATATCAGGTAATGTCCCTTCTTCATACAATGGTAATCCAGGTAAGAATGGACCTTCATAGTATTCGGTATCTTGACCACCGTTTTCTGGATCAAAATCGGATAACGGCGGATTATATATAGGAGCATAATTCGGTTTGTCATTACTTTTATCTTTATCCTTTAGCCAGGGTCTTGTAACAGATACTTCTCCAACGCCAATAGAAGTGGCTGATACTTTCATTGTGTAAGTATCATTTTCCAAATCATACAATATACCCTTATCCCTTACTGTCTTCTTCCAAGGATTATATGATCCAGAAGAATCTACCATATGCCCAGTCGGATCATTGAATACTATCGGATTATTCTCCACATAGCTATACCTATTCCAAGCCTGTGGGTTGCCCGGCTCCGGCATGATACTATCCGGCTGGGTAAAGCGACCTATCGATGGGCTGTAGAAGCGCGCCTTGTAGTCCATCAGGCTAAAGGCACCGCCGTAGTCCCTTTGCCCGGTGTAGCCAAAATCAGTCTCAGTGATATTTGTTAATCCGGATATTGTCCTGGTCTCCCCAAAGGGCATATATCTGTTTTCAGACAGCAAACTTCCTGAACTATCCATGACTATCGAGGTCGAACTCAGGTGGTCGCTGGCCAAGTAGTAGGTGGTGGCATTCCCCTGGTTAATCCATTCACGCATGGCCACCATCTCCCCGCCAATGCTGTAGTACTTGCGGCTGGTCACATCCACGCCATCGTCCTCAAACTCGTACAACCCGCCACCCAAAAAGTGGCGCGTATACTGCGTCTGCCCACCAATGATGTGTTCCTCTTTCACGCGGTTACCATCGCCGTCGTAAGTGAACTCCCAGTGCTGCTGCAAAGCGCCGGGGTTGCCGCAGACGCTGCCATCATACTCTTCGATCTTTTCCAGCCGGTTTTCGGCATTGTAGCTGTACAGATACAGCGTACCGCCTTCATAGCGGCAGGTCATGTTGCCGTTGCTGTCGTACTGGTAGCTGTCGGTGGTGTCCCCACCGCCGCTTTGATCGCGCACCACCGAGGTAACAGCGTGTGCCTGCCCCCCATCATAGTTGTAGGTGGCATCCAGCCAGCTGGGTTGCGCCGTCGGATCCGGGTCTGGCGCGCCGGGGTCTTCCAGTGTTTCTGGCATGGTAAAACGGCGCGACTCGAAATTATCATAATAGATAGTTCCGGAGATGCCAGAATCGATATCCATTGCACCAAGGCGCACGGAATCTACGGTTTGCGATCCATTTTCCAGGTTAGAGATCGTTTCCTTATTATTTCCGTTTATAAATATTGATAAATAACCATCATTTGAGGTCGGGTCACTTGCATTCTGCCATTCAATGCCCAAACCATTCCAGGAATTCGGAAGATCGGTGTTATACGTATTGCCTTTTCCAGCATTATAGAGGATATCACGTTGCTCCTGGGTCAATTTGGTGCCTTTGAAGAAACTTAACTCATCCATCGTGCCCTTAAATAACCGCCCTACGCCTGCTTGCGCCCCTATGTGTAAATCATCCGTTCCGACGGTTAAGGTCTCTGTACAGCTGCTTGTATGTTCATCCCGGTTAACTGCAATACCTATCCGATCGTTGGTTGCATCATGCCAAGCCTCAATATAATACCACTTATCCAATTCAAACCCGGGAGTATGACTAATCTGACAACCACCGACCTCTAATATCAATGATTTGTATTTGTTAATTTTCAGGAAGATTTCTTCTCCCTTATGAATCAGCGACAAATGGGTATCCGTATCAAAGCTGTAATTGTTTACCCACATGCCATAATGGAAATCTACATCTCCTAACTGCAGATCAGAATTGCTTGCAGCGGTGAAATAATCCCCGGAAAAATAAGCGCCATGACCAACCACACCATCGGCATTGTGTGTACCAGTCGCATCGGTCAGGTCATTATTTCCGGCAGAATCCACCCGCGTACCACCATCCACCTCCAATTTCCAATAAGAGACCAGATAATCAGATGAAATACCGCTGTTTTGTGAGTACCAATTCCCGTATTCCCAGCTTGAACTATCTTCATAGGCGCCAACCCTTGTCCATAATCGATCAAATGTCTTCAGCAGTTGGAGTGTAAAAATATTTTCTGTTGAAGATGACCCATTTATTAGATCTAACGAATCCCCAGCGCTCATTGATAATCCCTCAAGATTTGTGTAGAAACGACCGAAATAGCGATCCTCGGCGTCCGGAGAATCATCCTGCACATAGAGATTAGAGGTATCATCAATAGATGCCGCCATACCATAATCACCCCATTGATTGGCGCTTGAAGAAGCAGCCAAATCGCCGCTGTCGGTCTCGGCGCTATCCCAGGCGCTAAGATCCCCGCTTTCAAATTCGTCACTAAAGATCAAGTCTACAGTTGCGCTCCCATTGAGGTAATCTGGGGATGCATTTATCGTAGAATTTACTTCGTCTAGATAGAAAACAGCTGATCGCCCCTCGCCGCCATTACCCCCCTTATATGTTCCAGAACTTAAATGGGGCGCTAAGCCCCCAGCAGTAGAAATACTATTTGCAGCTAGAATAACTCCATTCCCAAACATATATATACTTCCCCCCGCGCCTCCGCCACTTTCGATATTCACTTGTGGCGTATCCGCGCCATCAGAAGTGAGGTTTCCTGTTACGTTTATAGATTTTGCCGTAATCCAGAGAATACCACCACCTCTTCCACCTTTCGCGTGCCTTGTATCCCCTCCTGAAGATCCAAAGAATATCGTATCAAGCGAAGGTTGTCCATATATGGAACCACCTTCTGAAAGCCCTACACCATCACCGTTATATTGACCAGGCGTACGGTGCCCACCACCAGCTCCCCCATATCTGCCATCATTGTCCCCTCTACCTCCACCACCGGCATTTCTGTATATTGATGTCTTACCTTCTCCAGGATAACTTTCTCCACTTAGTCTTGTTGAAGATCCACCATCGGCAAAATACCCTAAATCGCTGACAGTGATTTGGCCACTTACCACAAGCGATTCTTTTACTCGGATTGGCAAAATACCGCCCGTTTTACCATCCCAAACGTTAGTAGTGAGAGTCCCTTCAACAGTTAATGAATTATAGTTTGGTACTCGAACAATCACCACTCTTTGTTGGCCTTCTTCGATACCAATATTTGAATCATTGTTAGCATTTTCTCCATAATTTAGTTTTTTATTTACTTTAAAAATGATGGTATTCCCTTCAATGTTACCAATCCGCAGAAATTCATAATTGCCAACATTGACTGAATGAGATCCATCCCCCCTAACATTAATGAGCATGATTTCATTACCAATAGCAAGACATCCCTCTTCAGGTGTTGGATACACCTGTGCAGAGGTTGAATTTAGGCTGGTAACAGAATATGAAACACTATCACCTCCATCACCGCAACTTTTATTTGGATCAATATTAACTTCACCAATATTTACTGTTTCCCCATTTCCTATTACTGCGTCGCCATCACTTCCAGTCCCCCAGTGAGTATCATGCAAGGCAGGAGTAGCAGTAGGCGTTGGTGTTGGTGTTGCCATCACATCATTTAAAAAAGGTAAAGATAAAAATGATACATTTTGAGAGTTAAATGTGGTATCGTAATATATTGAAATTCGACCATCGCCGCCATCACCCCCCATTAAACTTTGTGATGTTGTTTTCGGAGCATTACCCCCCTCTGCATTAATTGTTAGTGTACTAATAGGGTTAATGTTATCAGCTTCAATTCTAATACTACCTCCAGCACCTGCTCCTCCCTCGCATGGTTTATCGATAGTATCTTCACCAATTGCTTGAATATTGCCAGAAAAAGTTATTGTATTCGCTGCAAGGAATATAATACCGGCACCTTTACCACCAGGAGCAGATGTAGTAACAGATCCATAAACTCCTCCGCCACCTCCACCTGATCCCATGTAAAGAGTATTCATTTCCAAGTCCCCATATTGGAAACCACCTCTTCCTCTATTATCATCCTGGGTATCATACCCTCCACCATTTTCACCAGCTTGGCCATTAGCGCCCCCTGCACCTCCTGCACCCCCTCCTCCCCCATTTGGCCCCGCACTATTTACCCCAATGCCAGTATAACTGTCTCCTTGGTTTGGGTTGTTTTCAGAATCTTTTCTCCTTCCACCATCGAAGCCTTTTACACTCATGTCGATCATTCCCGCACCGGAGAGCGTTCCAGATACACGGAAAGCAATAAATCCATATCGAAAAGAAGAATTATCCCAAGCATTTCCAGTTAAGGTGCCTTCAAGGCTAATACCTTCGTAGTTTGGTACACGCATTAATACAACATGTTGTTCACCCTCATTTGTGCCGATATTGACATCATTTCCAATTCCCTTACCATACCATTTTGTCTTAGCAGTAGTGAAATATACTTTCGATCCATCAACCCAGTGGACACGTAAAAACTCATAATGTCCGACGTTGGCATGGTTCGCTGATGTACCCTGCAGGTTAATCAACATTATTTCATCACCAGGCGCGAGGCAACCGTTGGCAACACTATAATTCAACGTGGCAGAATACCCTGTCAGCTCATCAACAGGGTAAATTACACCATCTCCCCCATTTGCGCAGGAACGACCATTGCTATTATCAGTATGCAAGTTAAATGTTGTACCACTTGCAACAGTTAAATCTCCATCATCGCCCGTTCCCCATTTCCGTTCCGCTTCATTGGGAGTTGGCATAATTGTAGGAGTGTTTGGCGGCAAGGTAGGTGTTACAGGTGTTGCAGTCTGCGTAGGAGGATGGGCAGACAAGTATAAGTTCCAAACCGTATTGTATCTTGCAAGTAATTCTGCATCCGTCAATGCGCGGTTATAGATCGTAAGTTCGTCAATGATACCTCGATAATCGGGAGTAATATTTTTTCCAATTAGTACATTCTTTCTTCCATAGGTAATATTCCCTGAAACCCCTGCAGAAGCAGCTAATATACCATTCACATAAACTTTGATCCTTCCATTGTCTTTATCATATACTCCTGCAACGTTTGTCCATTCATTAAGCGGAATTTCTGGGCCAATTACTACATTTGGTGTCAAGTCCGCAAGATAAAACTTTATTCGACCTTGAGAATCAAGTGCTAATACATAATCCAAATGATCGATCCTAGAAATTATGTAGTTATCAGAGTTATTAATGTAAGTTGGTTTTATCCAGGCATCAATTGTAAAATCCCCAGAAGGCCGGATATCTCCATTTGAAACGGTTACTCTAGAAACATTAGTTGTAAATCTAATCCCATATCCATTTACGCCAGTTGCCCACTCAGCATACCCTACTCTTCCAGTACGATTATGGCCCGAACTATCTACCGTTGTAGAACCTGAACCCTCATCAAAATGCCATTGAGCTAATATTTGAGGTGCAGATGTAGAGGTGGGTGTATTTGTTGAGGTAGAAGTGGAAGTGGGCGTAGCGGTTACAAGCGGAGTATTGGTTGGCGTATGTGTATCTGTAGATGTGGCAGTGGGTGTGAAGGTAGCTATTGTTCCCTCTCCTGTTAACTCACCTGTACCCTCTATTACTATATGTGTGAAAATCTCATTACCATGAGTAATATCATCGTCTACAGTAGTGTCCTCTAATACAAATGTGTCCACAACTTGAGATTCGGTAATATTTCTCCAGCGTATGCTTACATATTCTTGGTCATTGTAACTACCTACAGCACCGAAAAGATTGGGTGGGGTAAAATAGCTATTAGAAAAATCCTCGTCTAAATGTTGCGCGTGGCTTAAATACCAATCATTACCAGCTTCATACTTATGCCCATCCCAGGTTCCGGTGCCGGTTTCCATTGCCGCCCAACCAATCCACTCACTGCCATGGTGATCCTTTTCATTGCCTAATTGATCCATTGTTAATGAAAATGTATTGGTTGTTAAACTATTTTCTCGAGCATAAGCAAATGTTGGATCGTTATCAGTTTGGATTTGGCTGATTACTGCAGGAGTGGAAGGAAAACCTGCTGTAAGACTTATTGTTTCCCAAGAATCAGAAATAATACCTTGTCCAATGGCTGCATTGGTATTGATCTTTCCAACCTCCAGTTTTTTACCATTGACGACCCAACTCCCAGCTTCAAGTACCAAATAACTGACCGTTTCATAGATATGGTCACCGTCAACATTGGTTGCATCTTGAATATACAAACTAAATCGATCAGATTGCACGTTAGTGACGCGTACTACAGCCGGGTCAGATTCATTAAAAGATAACGGGCCAATAAAAACCACTGGCTCAGAAAAACTATGAGATAAAATAATCGTTTGCAGATTTTGGTTAAGGTCAGTGATTCTTCCAACTTCTCCAATAACAGTTTGAGAATGGTTATTGACTGATGAATAATTAGAGCTACTTGGAACATCGTGATTCACATAAACAATACTCGATTCTGTCTTATTGTTACTTTTTGCGGAATCCACCAATATAATCTCTTCCGGTGTAGGTGTCCCAGTAGGAATAGGAATAACTTGGGAGTCTTGCTCAACCAATTGATTATTCTTATTTATATTCCCAGTATCTTGTGCAACCTTGAGAGGATTCACATTCATAGATAAGGGATTACTATCAGGTAATTCTCCAATATATGTAATGCTACGAGATTCAAATGCATCAAAATAAATCGTACCAGACGCACCTACGTCCAAACCATCCACAACACCAATTCGAATTTGGCTTACACGTTTGGTGTCATTATCTACATTACTAACAGTTTCCTTTTCTGAACCATCAATCCATAATATTAGGAAACCATCGTTCAATCCCACCCCGGTAGCGGCATTCCAATCAATTTCAATTGCGTGCCAATTATCATCGATTGGATACCAAGAGGAATAAGAATAAGAACTTGAATCATCTATGATTCCAGTTCGGATTTGGTATCCATTACTTATGGTATATCCCAATTCTATTACCAATGGAGAATCCGCATTACCATCTGCAAATATAGTAAATACATCCCCGTCAGCCATGGTCATACCATTAGTGTCGATATAGAACCGTGTGCGATAACGTGTTTCACTATCTGGGGAATCATCCTGCACATAGATCGAGTTCGTGTCATCGATAATTGCCTCAAGGGCGTAATCCCCAATATAGACGTAATTGCTAGATACCGCTAAATCACCACTATCATTTGAATTTGAAGACCAGGCAGAAAAATCGCCATTTTCATAATCATCTTTAAAAATGATATCCTCATCCCATTCACGGATTTTTAGGATATTGCCGACTTTATCGTATTCAAATTGCTGTCGATAGGAGTAGTCAGTACCAACGAATGCCTCGGCTGATGTCAAACGATTCAAATCATCATAGTCGTAGGTTAAAATTTCATCTAATTTGTTATCGTTGATTTGAGTGACATTACCTACGTCATCGTAGAAATACTCAAAATTAATATATTCTGTACTGCTATAGTCGACTATTCGATCCGTCAAGCGGAAAGTATCATCAGTAAAGTCATACGCATTGGAAACCTGTGCATTGTTGCCAAAATCAATCTGAGTAATCTGTCCCAATACATTGTATGCAAGGTTTGCCAGTGTGTTGCTGGCCCCATCCTCAAGGTTATCTACGCGGCCCAAAGCGTCATAATTGTAAGTAACTTCCTCATTGTCTGGATATTTGATTTTTTCTACTCTCCCCATCCAATCAGAAGATGTTTCAAAGGCGTAGTTGGTTGCATTTATTGTTCTTGTTTCAGTCACCTTTCGTCCAGAATCTTCATAAAACCAGGCTGTTGAGCCTGCCTCATCAACCATGCCTGTCCGTTTTCCAACACCAAGGTTTCCATCAGTCACATCATCATAAGTGAAACTCACATCCAAGGTTGGGCTTGGAGGACACGCTGTTTGATCGTGATAGTACTTGCCACTCAGACGGTTTATACCGTCATAATAAAAACACACACTTTCATTACGGGCATCGATTTGCTGGGTGAGGTTCCCAAGTGGATCGTATTTATAATCCCATGTACCCATATCTGGATCAACCATCTGCAATTTACGGCCCAACGCATCATAGATTATGCTGGTTTGGTTACTTTGTGCATCAACGACTTTTGTTAATCGATCTGCAACATCATACGAATACACTGTAGTTGCGTATAATGAATGGTTTTGGCTACCACTACCTGAGTATTCCTTTACTTTAACCAAACGACCAAGTCCATCGACTGTTTGATTTATCCGATGACCTTCTGCATCAATCACGGAAGTTGTCAAACCATCATAAGCTGTTTCAGTAGCATAATCTTCACCAGCTGCTGGTGTATTTTTAATCACACGCCCAAATAAGTCGTATTCCGTTGTAGAGTAATCTAACTCACTCCACAAAAAGGATTGATATGTTCCACCGTTAGTTGTTTCCTCTAAAGGTATGCTTTCACGATCGATTTGCCCCTGAGCATTAAACCGATAATTAGAAATCAATATCTTGTTGTTATCAGAATTTTCGACTTGGTTTTGTATAATGCGTCCTAGCCCATCATAGATGCCCCACACAGACCGATAAACATTTGGGGATGGATGTGTATCCAGAATTTCCATTTCAATGCTATAAGGGGAACCGACTACGCCCTGGGCATTTGGAACGGGATAAGTGTAGCGAATTCCGTCAGCACCAACCTGATTGTACATGGGAACAGATACAGTGAGTACCCGGCCCAAGCCATCATATTCTGTTGCAGTAATGATATTTGAGGCATCCGTAACTTGATAAGGTAAACCCAAAGTAGATAGATAATCAGTTGTTTTACTTTGGTTTAATTCATTTGTAATTGTGACGGGATAGGTTTTCAGAGTATTATCGTATATAGTAGAAATGCTTTGATAATACACACCGGGATTCGCTCCAATCGCACCATAACCGCTAAAACTCCTGGTCTCGATAATGTTTCCATAATCATCGTAATAATATTTTGTATCTACAGATTGATTACTAGTCCCTGTTTTTGATTGGGATAAAGTCAATTCTCCTAGGCTTAGTAAACTTCCACCATCATATTCATTTACTGTTTCACTGATGATGATATCATTTTCATCTGTTAATAATTCTCGAGAAACTCTATCCAAGATATATACTTCCGGATCATTGTTTATTAAATACTCAAAATACTTCTTTCGATAAAGGGTTGAGGCCAGATAATCACTCTGAACCACTAGATTTCCATTTCCAGGGTGCCGTAGGTTTGTAGTTTTATTTATTTGGGAAAGAACGTTTCCTTTTCGCTCAAAATTAGTGGTTGAATACAAGTAATGAAAATTCCAATTTTCCGATGGAGCCAAACTATTATCAGTGGCGTACGTATATATAGCTTTGCGCATGATTCGATCATTATTGGATGGATCAAGCCACATCGTTGTAAACTCATTCCCAATATCTAAATCTTCAGTACCAAATTCATGCTTTACACGTAATACCATGTGAAGGGTTTGATCATCAGGCTCAAAATTGTATTTAACCTCGGTGACATATTGATATCCAATCAATGCCCCTGTCCCATTTGACACTTCATATTCTGGGTTTTGATAGGCATAGCCTTCATACGCAGCAACGCCAAAGCCAGAATCGACTTCAACATGATCTACTCGATAATTCAGCCAGGAAGTGTGGTCTCGCCCATCATGAAGATAGTAATAATTTAATTCTCCTCCAAATCCATTTTCAATCGATATAAGACGGGGGTATCTAAAGACATTATCCGCTTCAGGATCTTCAACAACAATGTTGTCGAAGTTTTGATAGGTAAACAAAATAGTTGGAGATTCAGTGGAAGGTATTGAAACCTGTCCCTCTGAAAAATTGCCACCAGTCTCTTTTATGCTTGACAATAATAATGTGTAATTCTGTGGAGAATCCCATCCATCTGATATCATTGAGTACTCTAGTTCATAAGTTCTCACAAGCGTATCGGGATAAGATGGATCAATTGCATATCCATCACAGCCACCCACGTCATCACAGCGATATATTTCAATCTGAGATAAATGTTGGTTATCATAATGATCCCAATATGAATAATTGCTCGGGATTTGCAAAGGATCACGGTCTCTGCGCTTAAATACAATTTGATAGCCTGGATTGAGATTCCCTCCACCGCCTGTATAGCCAGTATAAGATATTGTTTCAAGATAACTTGCATGATCAAAAGCTGCATTGGGAGGATTTGAGTCTATATGCTCTTCATGATATGAGTATTCAATGAAATTTCCATGGGTATCAGTAATCAAATCCACTCGCCAACGAAAGGGAATTAAATCTTGCGCATTTCCCGCAAAACCAGAAAAAGCATAAGCATCTTCAGGGGTAACACAAGGATTACCCTCATTGCAGACATAACCCTCCATGAGCGTTAACTGTTCTGAATCTGTATTCCATCCCAACCTATAACGGGTGCCATCAGTCGCTACCACTTCCCACCATTCGCCCGCAGCATTACTTACACCATCATCATTGCCCAATGCAGTATTGTGCCGTTCAATATATAAAAAGGAACTCTCTTTGGTATAGTAACGACTGAAATCTTCGAGATCAGGAATCAATTCATACGCCGTACCGTTATAGGTCAAAGCAAATTCATTTTCATATCCATAACCATTTCCGTCTGTGGTAATTTTTCTAACAATCTCAATACCGTCGATATTCCAGCCCATACCTACCCATGGCGCTTGAATATCGCCCAGTACACCATTTGCGGTAGAACTGGAATAAGAAAGCAAAACATCCGGGGCCATGCCTGCACGACCAGTAGGCATCCAAATTGGAATTGAATATCGCGCAGCTCCAGTGAATAAGTAAGTGTATGGTTGGTCAAAAAGTAGAACATTCGCGCCGTTTTGTGGCAGAGAATCACCTAAGCCAGTCCCCCAAATTGAAAAGTGTTTAACTTCAACAAAGACTTTATTTTTTTCATGTTCAATTGCTAGAATTGGAACTTTAACCCAATTTTCAAGTTCTTGATTGTATGTAACCACAAAGGGTTCTTTTCCAGGAGGGATATTTTTTAGATCTGTTATCCCTTGAAAATCAATCTCCATGTAAACTGGTTTATCGAAAATCTCATTGTCTTTTTCTAAAACTTTTACTCTCTGCTCTTGGAATTTTCCATCACTGCCCGTTTGAACACTTTCAGTTTTATACATTTCAATTTTGAATTGTTTTTGTGGTCCTCCTGGGACTTTTATCGGCCGGGATGCAATTAGAAAATCTTGTTCTAGAACAAGGGGGGCAAAGTACATGGAAACTTGGTCTGCCTCAACCCAACCTCCCCCAGCACCTACGTTTCCAACCTTATAATCGACATTCATTGAACTGTAATCTAACCATAAATCAACTTTTGTCTTGAGATGATGCTTCGGGGATTTGATTTCTGCCACGTGGATGACAATATTCCCATTCGGGTTTTCTGCTTTTTTCTTTGATTCCACCTGGAGTGAATAGGAAATCTTGACCTCTTCACCCGGATCAATCGATCCAATATTGGCCTCTACTTGATTGTTTTTTTCATCGTACGTCACCAGTTTGGATTCAGATGAAATATAGGTAAATTCCTTTTCTAAGGTATCAATGAAACTTAGATTATCTGTGGGTTCTGGAGAGTTGTTTATTATTGTTGCTGTTAGTGTAACTTTTCCAAACCTACCAACCAGACCTGGAGAAGCATCCAAAATAAACGAAAGAGGTTGATCGCTTTCTTTTTTCGGAAGATTCGGTTTTGGATGAGGGTCATTGGGAGGATCGTTTGGCGGGTCTTTACTTTGAAATTGACTTGAATATTTTCCCAATGTGTGTTCTTTTAGGATTGGTCGATCAACTTCCTGGATCAATTTATCCTTGATCGTTTCCCACCACTCACCAACTTGATAAGTCAATGATGTAGCCGATGCAGAACTAGGTATCAAGGTTGTTGTGAAGAAAATAAACACAAAAGATAACCTGACCAAGGTCTCAAGCCACTGGCATCTACGATACATACCGCCCCTCCCTAATAACTATAAGGAATTTTGTAATATTTGATCTACTAAATATCTGTCTCCATGCTCGGTGAGCCAGAATTGTCCCAGAGAAACGTTACAATCCACCTTGTATGGTTATTAGTATTATTTGGTGAGTGAGGATTTCAACAAAGAGGTTTATGTCACTTTTCTAAAAGGACATATGTCATGTATCGCAATTAGCCGATATAATCAAAAAGAAAATATGTCTTTCATATCAGGTGAATCTTGGTGCTCAAACCACCTCTACTGCGCCCTAAAGCTTCTTTTTCGGAGCACTTTTTTTTGCCCCAGCAGCATGTTGATGCGCTCTGACCACATAGGCATCCACAAAATGGATTTCCCAGTCGATCTGTTTTTCTCTGCTTTTGATCCTTTGTAGCTTTGCCAGGATGTGATCCCATACTCCTGCTTTTCTCCAGCGTTGAAAGCGACTGTACACGCTTGTCCATTTGCCATATCTCTCAGGCATATCTCGCCACGGCGCTCCTGTTCGCAACACCCACAAAATGCCATTCATCACCTGGCGGTGATTCAGGTTGGGTCGGCCTGTACTTGGCTTTTGCGGCGGCAGAACTTGCTCCAACAATTCCCATTGTTTATTTGTCAAGTCTCCTCGATTCATACCCTATAGTCTAACCCTGTTTGCATACACACCCTAATTAAATCGCTGAGTAGATGGCAAATTTTAGAATTAATCTTTTTACCCTGAGTTAATTTATGTAGTTTTTATTGATCTAGAAGATTTTGCAAATCATCAATTTCTAATACACCTGCTAATAATCCTTGGACTTGATTGCCTTTAGTAGAAAAATCGTTAAAATTTTCTACAGTTGATGCTAGAACTTGATAAAATTCTAGTCCTAATTTTCTCATTAATTCCTTGTCTTCATTTTCGTCGGCTAGTACTATTTGGTCAGCCAATTCCTGCATTTTTAGCATGTTCCTAATCCCCTCTGCTTGTTTATCCCTAGTTTTATTATCCATCCTTCGAAATATTGCGATTATAGTTTGAACATCATCACCCAGGTAATCTTCTCCATAAAAGTATTCAATGGGTTTGTTCAAGAATTGAGCAATCTTTGCTAATTCCACAACGGACACTTGAACATTTCCTAATTCAAGTTGCGATACAGCTCCAGTGGTTTTACCTAAATATTCAGCTAATTCTTTTTGTGTTTTTTCCCGATGGGTGCGGGCGTCTCTGATTCGATTTCCAATGTATTTATTAGTCAATTCCATGATAGATTTTCTCTTGTTATATTATAGAAAAACTATTGACAGTGCAATATAGTTATGCTAGAATCTTACTATAGAATTTCAATAAGCCTTCGGGCTTCTTTTTAAGGCAACCGGTTATAGAATTTCTGCAATCTAAGTATAACAATTATATAGGCATATTATGAAAAATGCAATAAATATCAAAGAGTATGTATATAAATTAGCTGAACAAGAAAATGGAGACTTCCCCCAAGCCTTCAAACTCTTGGGGCTGATCGTCTTCATCGCTCAAGAAGGAGCAGAACCCTTACTCACTGGTGAAATGATCTCTCCCCGCACCTACTACCGCTGGGTAGAGAAAATCAAACAGGCTGGTTATGGTGATCTGCTGGCTGAAACACAATTGAAACAAGCTGTACGGAACTTTATCAATTTACGGTTAGGTGATCTCCCTGTCCAGGATGCCAAAGAACAAGTATTAGCAGTGGTTGAAGCATCCCTACAGGAAAACCAGGCCTAGACTTGGGTGGTAGGGGGAAGGTCTTCACTTCTTAGGGATGACTTTCCCCCGCCATAGCCCTAAGTCGTATTTCCCCGCACAAGCGCCCTGCCACGAGCTGGGGGCCCCTGTGTCAAGGCGCTCTTTGCCTTGACATGGGGTCAGCTTGTGGCAAGCTTGAAGGGCGGGGGGAATTAGACAACAACCAATCCCTAACCTCATTTGAAGAACCCAACTATTCGGGCTGAACTGCATTTGGCCGACCCGACCCCGCCCGCCTGGACGTGAGGAAGCCGGACGGGAAGCGGAAGCGGACAAATGCAGCGAAGCCCGTAACCCCCGTTCTGTAAAACGGGGGTGCAAAATACAAAGGAGTA
>JANQEY010000246.1 GCA_028278125.1 bacterium
TCAGATTGAAGTGCTCTTGAAAAGTCGGAACAACCGGCTGCCAGAACCTGGGATGATAGTAATAGCCACCATAACCATGTCTTCTATCACCGTCAAAAAAGTCTTTTCCGAATTTTCTTGCAATCGCGCGATCTTCTTCTGTCTTCGCGGCACCACGCTGTTTGACATCACGTTTCGTGCTTGGGTAATTCTTTAATAAGTCGACTTCTATGCCCATATAATCCTACCTCTTCTACTTAAGATTTTTTAGTTGTTTCATAGTTTTAATGTTGTAATATCGGTCTTCATCTTTCAACAGGCCGCTCCGATATACCTCGATCACATCTTTGATGCCATCACTAATTCCGTATCTGGGTTGAAAACCTGTAGCTAATAACTTATCTGAATTTTGCCGGTAAGACCTCGGATCATTGGACGCGGCGATTTCGATCTCAGCAGGAACCTGATTCGTGACCTTCTTGGCAATATTTAGTATTGAAATATTTTCAAACCCCGCATTGAAGATACCAGGTGTAGTTTCACCCAACTCGAGAAAATGCATATAAACCCTGATCATGTCCTTCATGTGAATATTAGGCCGGGTTTGCTGGCCGCCCAAAACCGTAATTTTACCCTTGGTCAGAGCATGCATAGTAAGTAAACTTACAGAAAGATCAAGGCGCATGCGAGGGGAATATCCACAAACCGTAGCAGGACGAATACACTGGATGATTATATCGTCCTTGTAACTCAAGAGCACTCTTTCGCTGACCATCTTGGTTTTATTATAATCCGATATCGGTACAAGCGAAAGGTCTTCCGTCACTTCAGGTTCGTCTTTTATGCCATACACGCTGCCTGAGGAAGCATAAATAAACTGCCTCACCTTGTTCTCGATTGCTTTTTCGATCAGCAGTTTGCTGGCCAGCACATTGACTTCCCACGTTAGCCTCGGGACAAGGTCTCCGGTGGGATCATTGGCGATATTTGCTAGGTGGATAATTGCATCAACACCTTTCATTGGTACTTGATCAATATCTCGGATATCCGCCTGAACAACCTTGAGGTTTTTATGTGGTTGGAGGTAATTTCCAAACCACATGATATCCACGACCGTTACCTGATATCCTTTGGCTAATAACTGATGTGTCAGATTTGTACCGACATAGCCGCAACCACCTGTCACCAATATGTGCATTTCGTACCTCCATTATGGCTTGTGAATATAATCAAAGGGCAGTTCCGTTAGAACATTCAGATTATCCTTGACCCAGGCGATGACTTCATCGATCCCTTCCTCCAAGCCTATTTTATCTCTCCACCCTAAGGTTTCTTCCGCTTTCGTGTTATCCAGCAGATAAGCCGAGTCTTTGCCTAATCGTTCACCCACAACTTCTACATTATCTTCGAAGGATACATTCATGCGGTTAGCTATCAGCGCTACCAGTGACCTGATGGAAATATTGCGATTCGTAGAGAGATGGAATATGTTACCGGGTTTTGCACCTCGAGCAACCCTCAGCGTAGCATCAGCCACATCCCGGATATGGATAAACGACCGAACCGATTGTCCACCGCCATGTAACTGCAGCTTTTTGCCTATTAGAAAGTAAAGGATAGTTCTTGGGACAATTCGATATAACTGCTGTCCAGGCCCATAGACATTCGCTGCCCGGGTAAAAACAACCGGGAAATCATAAGCCTTGTAAAAACTCATCAGGCTCATGTCAGCCGCTGCCCTGGATACTGCATAAGGGGTACTGGGATGATAGGTTGTGTTTTCTTTAATCAAACCTTCGCAACTTCCATACACTTCCGGAGTAGATACATGCACATATTTTTTTAAGAAACTGAGTTTCCGGAGTTCATCATGCAGCTTAATGGTAGCAATCACGTTGGTCTGAAACCAATGCTCCGGATACTTCCAACTCTGACCCACCATACTCTGAGCAGCGAAGTTCAGTACATATTCAGGCTGGAAATTCAATATGGTCTCTATAATCCAGTTTAAATCATGGTTCAGATCCAACTGGTGGAATCGGAAGGCGGATTGCTCATCATTCCATCTGTAGGGCAGAAAAACGGAATGGGGTTCTTCCGACCTGCTGATTCCCACTACTTCCAGGCCATTTTTCAAGGCGTAGTCCACGAAGTGAGAACCTGAAAATGAATTCGAACCGATGATAACTACTCGTTCATTCCTTTTTTGCATATCGAGGCATCCAGTGTAATCTTATTTCCAAGCATGAGAAATTCTAAAACAATTGTATCCTGTGGGAAAAATGAGCGCTTGGTAATATTTATCCAGCCCTCCTGGTCACATCCTGATAACTTGTTACTTCATGAGAGATTCAATATGCCGAAACAGCAACTCACGTTCAATTGAATCGCGATTTCCCACGATCGCAACCGCCTGTGCTCCTACTGCATTGCCAATGAAACCTACAACCTCCATAGGCGCTTTCTGGGCAACACAT
>JANQEY010000256.1 GCA_028278125.1 bacterium
CCGAGCTTGACGCGGCATCCCAATTCTCCTTGTTAAAAATTTTTGTCGTCATTAATTACCACCATTAGTCAAGCCAGTTAACAACGTCCCCTATGTTCCGAAAAATACCAATTGAACAACCCTTTATTCACTATTCAAGATGTGACCCCAACTTCCCCCCAATTTCCTTCCATAACTGCCAGGATACCTTTCTTCTTAGGGACTAAACTGTTACCAGCAAATTCTAAAACCAGTTAAAAAGTGCATAGATAAGGAGTGCTATGCAGAATAGGCCAAAAATACCTTCGATTATCAAAAGCGTTCCTGAAGATTCTTTAAAAGGAGTTTCTTTTACTATCTGTTTTAATTCGAAGTTTGATCCTTCTCTTATATTTTTTAAGCTGCCTTTATATATAAAAACAAGACTCGCCAGACCTCCGGCAACCACAAAAAACCATAGGAATACTTTTACCATTTTGCCCCCTGATGAGATTCACCGAATGCACTAGTTCTATCCGAAATTTTACAACCCGAGATCGGGTCTTCCGTCAAACCCTCCGCCGGAGCCAGATCCATCTGAAGCAATGCCATCATTGTCACTATCTACTGCGGCATTTGAGCCAGAAAAAGAATTCGCAGTCACTGTCCCTGCGACATTTCCAAATGTACCAGCAGCTGGTCCATATGTAGTAATAGTTTCATTAACAACTCTTCCTATTTGGTCTGGAATATCGGCAATTAAATCTCCCAACTTACCGAGTAGACCTGCCAAACTTCCTACACCTGTGCCAATTACCCCTGTTTTGCCGATCTTTCCTATATCGTAATTCGTAATATCTTTTCCCTTTAGAGTTTGTTCGTGAACCTCATTTAGTGACGAGCTTAAACCACCAAGTAAGGCACCAGCTCGTATCCCGGTACCCCAAGAACCAAATAGGCCTGTAAGTGCTCCCCCGACTATGGATCCGGCATATTTACCACCGGACATCTTTCCACTTTGATAATCACCATAGTTATTATATGCATTCAGCCCAGCCCCTAATCCGACACCAATAGCCTGCGCATACCAATTCCCTGTTGGATCAACATACTTAAGCGGATTATTTTGTACATAGCTATATCGATTAAGGTCTTGCGGATTGTAAATATCAGGTACGATAGAGTCAGGCGTAATGAACCTCCCAATTGTTGGATCGTAAAGTCTGGCGTCGTAGTTATACAGGCCGGTGGAGTTATCAAGTTCTTGGTCAGTAAATTTGTAGTCAGTTATCGATGTGCCGATTTGCTCCCTCTGTCCACCATATGGCAAATATTCGCTGGTTTCAACCGAAGTTCCGCTTGCATTGGTCATCACGGTAGAACTGCCTAGGTGGTCTTTATGATAATAACGGGTGCCAGCACTGTCGATCTTGGCGATACGTAGGTTACCGGCAAAGACATACTTTGCCGCTACACCATTGATGATTTCATAGTATTTATTGATGTACTTGGTCGTGTTTGAGCCGCTAGTTTTTTTAACCCGTTTCTTCTCACCGTCATAGACAATGTTTGTTGTGCCGGAGCCACCATGCACGATTTGTACTGGCATGTTATCGGCATCATAGTCTATCGTGCGGCTTTCGGCATCCGTTGGGTCGGTCAAGTCCGGGCCATTTATCATATTTCCATTGGAATCGTAGCTGAAATCATGGTCGCTTCCATTCAGCTTGATATCTGTTACTGCATTCACGTGATTGGCATCATTATACTCGTATTCCAGAACCATGGGTTTGGGAATATGATAATCAATATCTGAGCTCGTCTCCGAAATAAGCCGGTGCAGGTTATCGTAGGCATAGGTGTAGGTCACATTATTATGTGAATCATTGATTTTTACAATATCACCAGCCGGCGAATAGGTATATGACCTGTTTTGGATCTGCTGGCTTGAGCCGTTTAGGGTAACAATCCCCGTCAGCCTTTCGGTATCGTCATCGTAGGCATAGGTGGTATCCGCGTCATTTTGATGGAGTAGATAGCCGATTTTTCCTGAAGGGGTATAGTTGGATAATGCCCCATAAATGACACTGCCGGTATAAACCTCGTCAATGAGCCCACTTCCGGGATGGTATGATGTGTTTACCACTGTGCTGTCTGGGTAGGTGATCTGAATCTGCTTTCCTGATAGGTCGTAATTATACTGTGTCGTATAGTTAACAGCATCAATTCTTTTGGTTTCACTTTTACGACGACCCATTGCATCATATCCACCATAGGTGGTTACCACCGTTCCCGAGCCTCTGTTTATAGTATGAGGGCGCCCGATACCATTTTTCCCGGTGGTCGAGTTATCATACGTATAGGCAATATCCGGTGTTGTTGCATGAGAATAATCTGTGGATACAACACGATTGACGTCATCATAGACATAAGTGACCTCCTGATTTTTTGCATCGGTCTGGGTCAGGAGATTGTTGTTTTTGTCGTACGTATAATCCCATTCACCCATGTCCGGATCGTCCATATGCGTTTTTCGGCCCATACGATCGTAATCCATCTCTGCATGATACAGCACCGTACTGCCATCGCTGTCATATTTCCACACATCTTCAAGATCCCCAGCCGCATTATATCCATATACTGTGTTGTAGCCAATAGAATCTAAATATTCGGTGATTTTTACGATCCGATCCAGGGCATCCCTGGTTTCCTTTTTGATGCTCCCGTCCGGATCCGTAATGATAGTCTCATATCCGTCATAATCATATGCAACGACCTGCCCTCCGGGGTTCTGCCCATCTGGTCTGTATACTGAGATAGGTCTGCTGCGATCATCATACTCGGTCACTTCTTCATATGGAAAGTCGGTTGCCGACGGAAGCGTTGACGCAAAACCGGTTGAAGCTCGAAATAACGGTCCGGCAGTTTTATAATTTCTGCCCATGTCATCATAAAACAGCCGTCTCACAATCCAATCCGATGCAGTTTCGCTCTCTCTGGTGGACTGAACTTTTCGTCCCAGTCCGTCGACATAATAGATGGTGGTCATCCAGTCGCCGGCGTTCTCTTTCACGTCTACCTGGACGTGCATCGGGCTATAGGTATCTGGATATTCAACGTAGGTAACATCCACCATACCATTATCTGGATAGATAATGTCGATCAACCGGCCGAAGCCGTCATAATCGTAAGTGGTGGTATTGTCGTTTTCGTCGGTATAGGTTTCCACTTTGCCGCAGGAATAGTCGTATGTGTATTCGACCACATGACCGAGC
>JANQEY010000308.1 GCA_028278125.1 bacterium
TGTACATTACGGCTGATGATTTTCTCTTTAGAGTACAACTAAAATTATAGCATTTTTGTAAATACAATGGACGGTAAACCAAAGTATAATATCCTTTACAAAACTGGAGTGGTGCTCACCTCGGGCTGGTGGCTGTCGCAGCCTATGCAGTATCTTGCTGAAAAATATGACAATATTTCCGTAGTCAGTTCATTCTCATCCGACAGTAAACACACTGTTTCGGATGATAACAATCTTTATATTGTGATATTCAGTAATGATGAAATGGAAAAAAATATAGAGCATGGTTTGCATTCCCAACTTGAACAATATTGGGAAATAATGAGTTATTCTGAACGACCGTTGTTGGTTTTATACAAAATAAGACAGCTGAATATTGAAATCATTAAACTGAAAGAAATATGATTTCTATTTGTCAGCTTATAAGGTTTTGCGTCTATAAACATTATAATTTCCAGCACCGAATATTTTCTCGAATCTTTCATCTTTAAATGACATATTCCCGAACTCCAGGGCAACTAAAATGTAACTGGTATCCTGCAGACTCCTCGTTTCATTACCTGTTTTAAACTGTCTCGACAGTTCTTCGAACTTCTTTTTTGCAAACGGAGTGTTGAACTTATGGCCAAAATACGGGCTTACTGATGTATAGGCAGTACTCAGATAGCCGAAATTAAAATCGTTTGATATAACAACTGGATTGTCTGTTCGTGTATTCAAATAGTTGATGATTTCAGTTTGATCAACTGTCAGCATATGTTCCTTGTAAGGTTCCGAATACTGTTTATAGATCCAGAAAAAATTATCAGATAAGAATATGGTACCGAATAATCCCGCAGCCAGGATCGCTGTAATATTATTTTTCTTGTCTTTGATGATATTTACTGTTTTCACTATCAGCGGCAGTGACAGCAGAAATAGCGGGGTCCACAGGTGGCCATGGGTAAAATGGGCGGGTTGGATGGGTTTGCTGACGAAAAGCTCATGATTCACAAGTGTTATGTTAATAAGGATACAAACCAGCAGGAATCTGTTAAACGGGTTTTGCAGGAAGGTCGTACCTGATTTATTCCCAGTCATGGCTATTAATGCAAGCAATGCAACGGGTGTATAGGCACCCAGCATGGTTTCCCAGGGCACCTTCCAGTTCAACTGCCACTGATTCATTATTACCTGGTGGCTCGGGAACGATGGAAGGTATACGAGATAATACATAATACAGAACAAAAGAGGAGTGGTATAAAGGGCTATTTTCAATCTATTTATTCCCTTGTCATGTACAATAAATCTTTCTATACATATCCAGACAAGGGTAATTAAAGAATACTGAATGCCTGTAAATGGGTGGCTTATTGCCAGCAATAAAGTCAGGATCAGCGTTGTGTAGTGATATTTTCGCAATATTGAAAAATATATGAGAAGAACAATGACATGATAGAAAGCCTCGGTAGGCAGAATAAAATTTCGTCCCAGATTCATACCCCACCATCCTTCTGAAGGTTCAAAAAGAAATAATTCAATCCCCGGGAGACGAAGGAAAGAATATACTATGCTGGATATGACAAGGATCCCTCCTCCCCAGGCTGTAAGACAGAGAAGGTATATGCGCAGGATACCATCGATCTTGTAATATTCATCAAGAAGATATTGTAAAACATAAAATCCGGCCAATGACATCAAAATGCCGAATACGGCAAATGCCAATCCGGGATTAACCCAGTCCAGGTTCAATAAAACTCCGAAAAGGTAAGTAACGGGCTGAAAATATATTGCCGGACTGCTGTCTGCATAATCATAGGGGTTTACAAAGAATAACCCGTTATATTCACCATCGACATATTGACGTGCATTAGCCAAATAATATGGCATATCATAGGTATAAAACCATGTCGGCACTAATCCGCTTTTTATGGCCGTGATGAAATGTGCAATAGCAAACCCTGTAACCGGGAGACTTAAAAGAAGGGAAGCAAGTATGTATTTTGATCTAAGCACATTTAAAAATTTAAATGGATATGCCGGTTCAAAAACAGGTCTTAGGATATTTCCCGCAAAAGAGACCGCATCTCATCATGAACTTTCAGATTACCGGCAATAATGTTGCCAACCTCAAGATAATCAGATTCTTCATTTATTGCAGATACCAAACCACCGGCTTCATGTATGAGCAGAGCGCCTGCGGCGATATCCCACTCGCTTAATCCAAATTCCCAGAACCCGTCCAAACGACCACAGGCAACATAGGCAAGATCCAATGCTGCAGCACCCGCACGTCTGATGCCTGCTGCAACAGGAAATAGCTGTCTGAATGTTTCCAGATAGATTTCAAGATTATCTGCTTCCCTGAACGGAAAACCCGTACCCAGCAGTGCGCCTTTCAGGGATTTTTGTTTGCTTACCCTGATCCGTTTTTTATCCAGATAAGCACCGCCACCTTTACTGGCGGTAAATAACTCCTGGCGAAGGGGGTCATAAATAACTCCGTGCTCAAGGATGCCTTTATGTTTTAGTGCAATGGATACCGCGAATTGAGGGAAGCCGTGCAGAAAATTGGTGGTACCATCCAACGGATCGACCACCCATTGATATTCATTACCGGTATGTTTCCCGCTTTCTTCAGCCAAAATTCCATGATCCGGATAGGCTTTACGGATGATATCAATAATGATCGCTTCCGCCTGTTTATCAATTTCCGTAACAAAATCATTGCGTCCTTTGCTGCTGACGGTCATTTCTTCTATCCGATCCACATATTTGACAATATGATCACCTGCTGCATGGGCAGCACGGATGCCAATATTCAACATTGGGTGCATAATACTCTCCGACAATTGATAATGGCTATTGTACGGGGCGTCAGGAGTTCAGTGAAGCAATGATATGAATACAGTACCTGCCGGAAACATACACATCGTTTTGGTTGAAACGACACATCCGGGCAACATTGGCGCAACGGCGCGTGCAATGAAGACCATGGGGATCCGGTTTTTACATCTGGTATCACCCAAGATATTTCCGGGTGCGGAAGTAACAGCCAGGGCATCAGGTGCAGATGATATTTTAAATCAGGCGGTTGTTCATAAAACATTAGCGGAGGCAGTCATGGATTGTGGTTTTGTGCTGGCTACCAGTGCCCGTCGCAGGAGTATTGCCTGGCCGGTATTAGAGCCGGAAGAGGCAGCTGAACAAATTGTCAGCCGGGCACAAGTTGGGGCAAAAATCGCCATTGTCTTTGGCAGGGAGAGTTCAGGGCTGAATAATGAAGAATTGGAGCATTGCCATGGCATGATAAAAATCCCGGTAGACCCGGATTTTTCATCCCTCAATATTGCTGCAGCCGTACAAATCATTTGTTATGAAATCCGGAAAGCGATATTAAAATCAAATCCGGAAGATGCCGACTGTGCTGATAAAATCGCTTTAGCCAGTACTGAACAGATGGGTATGCTCTATACACATCTCGAGTCATGCCTGACGGATATTGGCTATTATGATCCGGACAAGCCCAGATTGTTAATGCGACGGTTAAAACGTCTGTTCAACCGTGCCGGGCTTGATCAGGACGAATACAATATTCTTAGGGGAATCCTGGCATCTGTACAGCAGACAGCGGCGAAACAGAAGGATTAATTTGACAGAAATTTCACCTGTTCATCAGTATTATCGCAGTCAGCAATGCTGCCGATCAGCCAGGCTGATTCTCCCTGCTGATTTAAATTTTCAATGGCGGCATTAACATATTCCGCAGCCACGATGAGGACCAGACCTACACCGCAATTAAATGTCCGGTACATTTCCCTTGTTTCAATACTGCCGGTCTCTTTCAGCCAGGTAAATATCGCCGGCCATTGCCAGCTGTTACAATCGATTTCAGCCTGTACCCCTGCAGGCAGTACCCTGGGAATATTCTCCACTAATCCACCCCCGGTGATGTGGGCGATGGCTTTTACAGGAGTCTGTTTTAATAAATCCAGTACAGGTCTGATGTAAATCCGGGTCGGTTCCAGCAATACCTTTGAGAAGGTGCCATGTTCAAAGGAGTCAGTAAGCCTTGTACCGCTGTCAGATAACAACTTCCTGATTAATGAGTAACCATTGGAATGCGGACCACTCGACGCAACACCGATAATGGCATCACCGGCAGAGGTTTGTGTGCCGTCAATAATCTGATCTTTTTCAACTACCCCAACACAGAATCCGGCCAGATCATATTCTCCCGGGGGAAATGCGCCGGGATGTTCTGCTGTTTCACCCCCGATTAAGGCACAACCAGCCAGTTCGCATCCTTTTGCAATGCCTGAAATGACTTTCTCCGTCGTATCAACATTGAGTCGTTCGCAGACAAAATAATCAAGGAAGAAGAGCGGTTCCGCACCTTGTACGAGTAAATCATTGACACACATGGCAACCAAATCGATACCGATAGTGTCATGTTGATTGGTTTCAAGGGCAATTTTTATCTTTGTACCGACGCCATCGGTCCCGGATACCAGCACGGGGTTCTGATAATTCACGGAAGAAATATCAAATAAGGCTCCAAATCCGCCCAGGTTGCCCAGGACACCCGGACGCAGGGACTTTTTAATCAGGGGTTTAATACGTTCGACAAGCTCATTGCCCTTGTCAATACTGACCCCGGCATCGGCATAACTGGTTTTTCTGAAATCATTTGAAGACATGGGCAACAATGGTATAGAGCCAAATCCAATCCCGCAATCCTTGACTTGTGTGCGCCACTTGCATAGCTTGGGCGCTGTGCTGAAAAACATTCGATTAGTTACTCTATGCCTGTGTCTGACGCCCGCGATATCCGTAGCCGTCAAGGTGCCCGGTTTATATGAAATCGAGGTACCGGTGGCAGATCAACTGGAGGAAAGCAGAAGGGCAGCCATTGTGACGGCATTACGAATGGTACTGGTGAAACTTACCGGTGATCGGTATGCCCCCGGTCGAAAATCATTATCACCCGTGCTGGAACGGGCGGACAGGTTTGTTCAGC
>JANQEY010000267.1 GCA_028278125.1 bacterium
TTGTTCGGCGGCCGTATTGGTTTCGAGAATCCGGCCTTGCTCATCTGACACGGTGATACCGTGTGGAAAGGTAGAAAATAGAGTTCGGTATTTAATGGCCTCGGATTGATATTCTTTGATTTGCTCTTCAAGTTCGTCAACCCGCAAGGTCAATTCCTTATATGTCGGTTTTTTTGACATTAATATTGTCCGTAGTTTTTTTGATCATTTCAATTAGTAAAAAAATCAGAATACCATCAATGTTCGTCACAGGATTAGGTATTCAGTATCCATCAATATGGTCCATAATGAATTTGTCAATTCCATCTTTCCATGAATCCCAAAGAGTTGTAGAGACACCAATACTAATAGTAAGCATGATTTCCTAGATGTAAAATTCGAATCACATTATGCGCTTGTGAGGATGTAACAGTGCAGAACTAGAAATGAGGCAAGTATATTCATCTTGCCATGCTTGAAGTAGACGTTTTCCGATTCGGTGCCTAACCAACTTAATACGATTACTGGAATCAAAGCGAATGGCATCGCCAACGTGGACACGGTAATGGTCGGATAATGAGTTCGGTTAATCGAGTTTGATGATCACAAGGGTTATATCGACTTCGAATTTTTGCCCCCTGCTGAATTGCTCCAGTTCTGATAAGATCGCATTTAAGATTTCTCCGGCGCTTCCTTCCGCACTTCGGCGATTTAGATTAAACTGGTCACTCTGAATGAGTATGCAGAAGCGGTTCGCAAAGTATTGGATAAGAATGAGTAATGCATAGATGACGGTATTACATCTGTCAATGCTTCCTTGAAGATTTCATTATCTCCAACATTCATGAAAACCTCAGGAATCCATAACGACTAACCTGACAAGCGAGTGACCGGATTTAGAGACTCACTCACTTTCATATAACCATTTCTGTGCTTCTACAAGAGTGTTGAATATCATCGTATCAATCGGATACTTGGGATTTTCCTGAATTATCTTTAACATTTCCCAACCCTGTTCTTGCATTATCACAATAGCAGTTCTGCTTTCTTCTCTTCTATTACCATAGACTCTTGTGATATCTGAGAATTGCCTTGCTTGGTCCGGGGAGAAAACCATTGATATCGCTCTACGTAAATCCCATAGTGCATATTGTGTCGGATAAGTTTGATAGAAAGACTCAAGGGCCTGGATAATCTCACGTGCTGATGTTTCTCCATCAGCCGTAAACGTAGTAAGACGCCTCGAATGGTCAACTTCAGTTTCAATTGTCATTATCGTTCTTCGCCATTAATATGGAGGGATAATACTGGAAGCAGACGTTATCATCTGAAGGTGAGATAATCAAGGCAGACGATAATATTAATCAAGGTTATTTCGTGGGGTTTGTCATTAACCTTCACTCCTAAGTATGAATCAAGTGATATATATAAATATCACCTATAAAAGACCGTTTTGTTTTGGCGGCTGAAGAGTATTGGCAATATGTTTTTGATCAGATAGTAGCGATCACGGGGCTTTTTGACAATTGAATTATAGGCTATAAAAAAGCATAGTCTGGTGGTACTTATGGCATCAGTATTTATTCATAGGTATGCAAGACTATGCCCGTTGTCAAGTTGTCACCCGTCTTCAAACGGGGGCCGCATACGCCGTCGCCTAGAAAACTGAAACTCTTATTCTCAGGGCGGGGTGAAATTCCCTACCGGCGGTATCCCGTATTCCTACGGGGAACCCGCGAGCGCTTTCATATTAATGGAAGGTCAGCAGATCTGGTGAGATGCCAGGGCCGACGGTTAAAGTCCGGATGGAAGAGGATGAGCCGACACGCACAGAGCCGAACCTTTACATAATTGGGTTCTATAGCTCTGCCTGCCTTGCGCTTTTCAAATTTCCGATGCCCTGATTCAACTAACTTTTTTTTAGGAGGAAGTCATGAATCAGAGTACAAACAGTTTAAAAAAAGAACATTTTCAGTCAAAGGTAGAGGTATGCCTTACCGCTTTGAAGAGCGGAAACGGGGTGATCGTAACAGATGATGAGAGAAGGGAAAATGAGGGGGATCTTATTTTTCCTGCTGAATCATTAACCAATGTGCAGATGGCAATGCTTATCCGTGAGTGCAGCGGTATTGTCTGCCTGTGTTTACATGAAGATATGGTGAACAAACTGGATCTTCCCATGATGGTAGAAGATAATAAAAGTACATATAAAACTGCATTTACAGTATCAATTGAAGCGGCAGTTGGAGTCACAACCGGCGTATCAGCATCTGACCGTGTCAGCACAATAAAAAAGGCAATAGCCGACAATGCCCGGCCGGAAGACATTCACAGTCCAGGCCATGTATTTCCCATTAAGGCGCGTAAGGGATGTTAATGACCGCCAATATGGAGCCAATCGAAGATCGCCCTAATGGAGCCACCCTGGGATCGGCTTAATGGGGCCAGATCATGATCGGTATAAAGGA
>JANQEY010000272.1 GCA_028278125.1 bacterium
GTACTACAAGTCGCGAAGTACTATAACTATCCGTGATATCGCTATAATCAGTTATTATTTATTGGAATATAAAAAATCTGTTAGAATCGCCGCCCCTGAATTTCCACATACAGAAAAAAAAGCGAGAATATTGATGAAGGTAGAGGAATTTGATCCTGCAGCATTAGCTGAAGAATATGATGACAAAGAGCCGCAAGAAGTCTTGCAACTGGCATTAGATAATTTCGACAATATCGCCATTTCTTTCAGTGGTGCTGAAGATGTAGTGCTGGTGGATATGGCGGTCAAGATTAATCCAAAGGTACAGGTTTTTTCTCTGGATACCGGCCGCCTCCACGCGGAGACTTACCGCTTTCTTGAACAGATCCGGGAACACTACAGTATTCCGCTTGAAGTGATGTACCCCGATGCTGAATCAGTTGAAAAACTTGTCCGGGAAAAAGGCTTATACAGTTTTTATAAGGATGATCATAAAGAATGCTGTGGTATCAGAAAGGTTACGCCACTAAGACGCAAGTTAGCAACGCTTGATGCCTGGATCACGGGGCAACGCAAAGACCAAAGTCCCGGAACCCGTGCTGCAGTACCAGTCGTTCAAGAAGATGGTGCCTTCTCAACGGCGGAACATAGCCTGATAAAGTTTAATCCCCTATCCAACTGGTCTTCTACTCAGGTCTGGCAGTATATTCGCGCAAACGATGTCCCATACAACGAATTGCACAACAGGGGCTTTATCAGTATTGGTTGTGAACCCTGTACTAAACAGGTATTGCCGAATCAACATGAACGCGAAGGTCGCTGGTGGTGGGAGGAAGCAACCCTGAAAGAATGTGGGCTCCACTCCGGAAATCTCGAAAAGTAGCAGGCTGTGCTGATTACCCTGGTAAAAAAGATCAAGGCTGATGGCTCACCATGCCGTAAATGTGCCGAGGTGGAACAACGCCTTCAGGAATCAGGATTCTCCGACAAAATAGACAGGGTCGTTATCGCGGATGAACGGGATAAGGAAAGTGAAGGCATGCTATTGGCAAGGCAACATCAGGTAGAACTCGCGCCCTTCTTTATCGTCGAGGATGAACAGGGAAATACACAAATATATACGGTGTATTTTCGTTTCTTAAAAGAAGTGCTTAATAGTAAGACATCGGAGCAGGATGAAATTGCCGAGCTGATGGACAGCAATCCGGATCTGGATTTTATCTAAGATAACGGTGCTCGGGATACGGTCAACGGTAAACGCAATAACGTACCCCGTATCCCGAACACCGTACCCCTTTAATTAATAT